>JBJXGS010000078.1:0-51681 GCA_046160545.1 Burkholderiales bacterium | reverse complement strand
TCGTTCAAGGTCTACATGACCTACGACCGCCTGAAGCTCGACGACTTCCAGATGCTGGAGGTCCTCGACACGGCGGCGCGGCATGGCGCGCTGGTCATGGTGCACGCCGAGAACAACGACATGATCCGCTGGATCGCCCAGCGACTGCTCGCACGCGGCCATACGGCACCGAAGTTCCACGCGGTCAGCCACGATGCCCTGGCCGAGGCTGAGGCGACCCACCGGGTGATCGCGCTGTCGCGCCTAGTCGATACGCCAGTGCTGATCGTGCACATGTCTGGCGAGGAGGCGGTGCGCACGGTGCGCGCCGCGCAGACCCTCGGCGCTTCGGTACACGGCGAGACCTGCCCGCAGTATCTGTTTCTCACCGCTGAGGATATCGACCGCCCCGGCCTGGAAGGTGCGAAGTTTTGCTGCAGTCCGCCGCCGCGCGACGCTGCGTCGCAGGAGGCAGTCTGGGCCGGGCTGCTCGATGGTACCCTGCAGGTCTATTCCTCGGATCACGCGCCCTACCGCTATGACGCCTCGGGCAAGCTGCCCAAGGGTGATGCCACGACCTTCAAGGACATGGCGAACGGAGTACCGGGCCTGGAACTGCGTCTGCCCCTGCTTTTTTCGGAAGGTGTCAAGCGCGGGCGGCTGACAGCCAACCAGTTCGTCGCACTGACCTCGACCAACCATGCCCGCATGTACGGGCTGGCGCATCGCAAGGGGGCCATCGCACCGGGGCTGGACGCCGACATCGCACTGTGGGATCCGGAGAGGTTTACCGATGTCAGGGCGGCCATGCTGCACGACCGCGTCGGCTACACCCCCTACGAAGGCCGGCGCCTGACTGGCTGGCCGACGACCGTGGTGAGCCGGGGTGAGGTCATCGTCGACGCCGGGGCATTGCACGCCGAGCGTGGCCGTGGCCACTTTCTTGCCAGAAAGACCCCCGGGCCGCTAGCTACGCGTCGGGAACCAACGGCGCGCCACTCCCTGTTCCGTTCATTGATCTCGCCATGAAACGACCCTTCCCGCTTGCCGTGGCCCAACTGGGGCCCATCCATCTTGCCGACAGCCGCGAGGCGGTTGTCAAGCGCCTGGTCGAGCTCCTCAAGGAGGCACGCGGGCGCGGCGCGCGCTTCGTGGTCTTCCCCGAGCTCGCGCTGACGACTTTTTTCCCGCGTTACTGGATGACCTCGCAGGACGAGATCGACCGGTTTTTCGAGCGCAGCATGCCCAACGCGGCGACGCAGCCGCTCTTCGATCTGGCGCGCGAGGCCGGGATCGGCTTCTACCTGGGCTATGCCGAGATGACGCCCGAGGGCAAGCGCTTCAACACCGCGGTCATGGTCGACGGGCAAGGGCGCATGGTCGGGCGCTATCGCAAGGTCCATTTGCCCGGCCATGCCGACCACAAGCCGCATGCACCCTTCCAGCACCTGGAAAAGCGCTATTTCGAAGTCGGCGACGAGGGCTTCAAGGTCTGGAGCAGCATGGGCACGAAGATCGGCATGTGCATCTGCAACGACCGCCGCTGGCCGGAGACCTTTCGCGTCATGAGCCTGCAGTCGGCCGAGCTGGTCGTATTGGGCTACAACACGCCTTCGCACAACATCCATTGGCCCGAGCCGCCGCACCTGCGCATGTTCCACCACCTGCTCCTGCTGCAGGCCCACGCGCATGAAAACGCGCTGTGGGTCGGCGCGGCGGCCAAGTGTGGCGCCGAGGACGGCTTTCACATGATCGCGGGTTCGGCCATCGTCTCACCCTCGGGGGAAATCGCTGCACAGTCCACGACCGAGGAAGACGAATTGATTTTCTTCAATTGCGACCTGGCGCTGGGCGACACTTTCCGCGAGCACGTCTTCAACTTCGCCAAGCATCGCCGGCCGGAGCACTATCGTCTCATCGTCGACCGCGTCGGCGCAGGCAAGCCGGTCACCGAAGCTTGAGACGCGATCGCGCCGCTATGGCATGATCGCTGCTTGAGCGTTGTGGTCCGTCGGACGCTCGCCAATTTGTCGTGAACTTTCACCCGCCTTGGAGATTCATCATGCCCCGCATTTCCCAGCTCGCGCTGGCTCTGGCCGCCTTCGTCCTGTCGCCACAGGCCTTCGCCCAACCCATTTCGACCGGCGTGGATGCGACCTTCGCACCTCATGCGATGCCCCGCCTGGGCGGCGGCATCGAGGGTTTCAATGTGGATTTGGCAAATGAAATAGCGCGGCGCCTGAAGCGCCCGATCAACATCGAGGCGACGCAGTTTTCCGGCCTGATTCCCGGGCTCAACGCCAAGAAGTACGACTGGATCGCCGCGCCTACCACCGTGACCCCGGAGCGCGCCAAGGCCCTGCTGTTCACTGAAGGCTACCTCGACACCGACTTCCAGTTTCTGGTCAAGAAAAGCGACCCGGACATCCGCAGCCTGGATGACTTGAAGGGCAAGACCATCTCGGTCAACAAAGGTTCGGCCTACGACAGCTGGGCCAAGGCAAATGCCGAGAAGCATGGGTTCAAGTTCGACATCTACGACACCAATGCCGATGCAGTGCAGGCGGTATTGTCCGGCCGGGCAGCCACCAATCTGGCCGGGAACACGGTCGTGGCCTGGGCGGCAAAGCAGAATCCGCTCCTCAAGCCCACGTTCACGATCAAGACCGGCCTGGTCTGGGCCGTGCCCTTCCGGGCGGATGACCGCGCCGGGCGTGACCAGGTTTCGATGGTCATCAAGTGCATGAAGCAAGATGGCGCGCTCGCGGCCCTGCACGAAAAGTGGTTTGGGACCAGGCCTGCCGCGGACTCAACGACGGTACGCATCGTCCCGGGCCACGGCGTGCCCAACATGGACGGCTACGATGCGACTCCGGTTGCGCTCAGGTGCTCCTGATCCGGGGTCTTGCCGCCGATGACAGCGCCGGGGAGACCGGCGCTTTTTATTCTGCCTGCAGCGTTGGCCAATGACCAACCTTGAGCGCTTCGTCGCCAGCTTCTTCAACGCCGAAGTGGGCTTGCGCTACCTGCCGCGCATCCTTGAAGGCATGCTTGTTACGCTCGGCCTTGGACTTGCGGTCATCGCCGCCGGCGTCGCTGCTGGCCTGGCGCTTGCGACCGTGCGCGCGATGCGGGTGCCGTTCACCGGCTGGGCCATCGTCGGCTTCGCCGACATCTTTCGCGCCCTGCCACCGCTGGTTGTCATCATCGTTCTCTACTTTGCCTTTCCCTACATCGGCATGCCGATGAGCGCCTTCGTCGCCACCTGGATCTCGCTGTCACTGGTGCTGGCGGCATTCGCCGAGGAGGTGTTCTGGGCGGGCATCCTGTCTGTGCACCGCGATCAGTGGAGTGCGGGCCTCTCGCTCGGGCTCAGCCGCTGGAAGACGCTCCGCCATGTGATCCTGCCGCAGGCCTTGCGCCTCACGGTGCCGCCGCTGACCAACCGCGTGATTTCGATCACCAAGGGCACGGCGCTGGGCTCGGTGGTCGCGCTGCACGAGATCCTCAATGTGTCCTCGAGCGGCGCATCGGAAGCCGGCAACCCGACACCGCTCACTCTGGGGGCCTTGGCCTACCTGATCCTCTTCATCCCCTTCGTCTGGTTCGGCCGCAGCCTGGAGAAGCGTTACGCATGGAAGCGCTAGGCCAGGTCTTCTTCAACACCGCGATCATGGCGCGGGTCTGGCCCTTCCTGTTGCAGGGCTTCGGCACCACGCTTATGCTCTCGGCCCTGGTGATCCCGCTGGGCCTGGCCGGCGGGCTTGCGGTCGCCCTGGCCTCGCGGCACGACTCGCGCCTGGTGCGCGGCGTACAGATGGTGTACGTGGATTTTTTCCGCGCCTTCCCGCCGCTGGTGCTCCTGATCTTCATCTACTTCGGCTTTCCCTTCGCGGGGCTGGACATGCCCAAGCTCGCCGCAGTCGCGCTGGGATTTTTCCTCAACACTTCGAGCTACTACGGCGAGATCCTGCGCGCGGGCATCGAGTCGGTGTCGCGCGGGCAGATGGACGCCGCCCTGTCGATGGGACTCACGCGCCGTCAAGCCTATCGCCATGTCATCCTGCCGCAGGCGATCAAGAATGTACTCCCGGACCTGATCAGCAACACCATCGAGGTCGTCAAGCTGACCACACTCGCCAGCGTGGTCGCGCTTCCCGAACTCCTCAACAACGCCAGACAGGCGCAGGCGCTGACCTACAACCCCACGCCCATCGTGCTGGCAGCACTCATGTACCTGGCGCTGCTGTGGCCCCTGGTGCGTCTCCTGAGCCGGCTCGAGCACAAGCATTTGGCGACGCGCTGAGGCACGCTGCCGCCCCTGCCGGCGTGAACGGCGGATCGGGCCGGATCAGGCCGCCAGGCGTGCCGCGTCTGCGCCGGCGCGCCGTGCCAGGAGGGCTCCCAACGCCATGGTGACAGCTGCCTGGGTCGGGTCGATGACGGGCAGCCCGAGATCCTCTTCGAGGCGCCTACGGTAGCGCGCCATGCCGGCGCAGCCCATGATGATGACTTTTGCGCCATGCGTATCGCGCAGCGTCCGCCCGACCTCGCGCATGCGCGCCATGGTGGCATCCTCGTTCGCCAGGCCGACGACACCGATTTCGATTGGCAGGTCCTCGGCCAGTTTGTGCAGAAGGCCCATGAGCCGCACCTGCCGCTTGTGGCGCGGTACCGAGCGGGAAAGGATGGAGATGACGCCGAAGCGATCGGTCATCGCGGACGCGGTCAGGTAGGCGCACTCGGCACTGCCGAAGACCGGCGTCGCCAGAACCTCGCGCAGGGCATGGAAGCCGGGATCGGAAAAGCAGGCCAGCACCACCGCGTCTGCCGCAGCGTGCCTTGGATGGGCCTCGAAATAGGCCAACAGCTTTTCGCTGATGCCGTCAACATGCGCCTGGGTTTCGATTCCCGGCGGGCCGCTCGCAAGCGTCTCGCAGATGATGGTCGGGCCACCGGGAACGCGATAAGGGTCGAGGGCCAAGCTGATGTGCTCGGTGACCGCGACTGTGCTGTTGGGATTGATGACAAAAATTGTCTCGCCTGCCATGCCCGACTCCGGTGCTCCCAAGTCGACTCATTCTACGCAAGCGACTTGGTTCGGGTGGAGTATGGGTATCATCCTTGCGGCAGCGGACGCTCCGCTCCCACACCATGGAGGCGAATCGACATGCTAATCCTGCTCTTCGAAGTCCTGCCGCGTGAGGGCATGATGCAACCCTACCTCGACACCGCTGCCGCGCTCAAGCCTCTGCTGGAAGCCTCCGGGGGCTGCCTATTCATCGACCGTTACCGGAGCCTTGACCGGGAAGGCTGGCTCCTGTCCTACCAACTATGGCGGGACGAGGCGAGCATGACGGCCTGGCGCGTCCATGCCCAGCACCACCGCGCCCAGACTACTGGCCGGCACGAGGTTTTCGCCGACTATCGGCTGCGTGTGGCCCAGGTCCTGCGCGAAGAGACGCCGGGCAAGCCTGCCTGGCAGGCGCAGCGCCTGAACCAGTGGAACGATCCTGCCCACAAGGCGCCGCGGCATTTCGTCGTGGCAGACGCAACGGCGGCATCGGACAGCATGGGCAACGCCAAGGCCGAACGCTTCGAAAGCATTTATCGTCCGGGGCACTTCGCCCAGGTTGCCGCGGTGGACTCTTATGCGCAGGCGCTGGACTTGACCGAGGTCTGTCGCAGCGGCGGGCCGGTCGATGCATTTCGCATCTGCGAGGTCGAGCGCGACTACGGCATGTTCGAACGCGCCGAAGCGCCCCAGTTCTTCAGTGCAGCCGCACGCTGACGTACCGCTAGCCAGACCGATCGCGCCACTCCGTTCAGGCGCGGGAATCCCTCAGGAAGGAACGAAGGCCAGGCGCACGTAGATCGGCGCGTATGCCTCAGCCTGCGTGATCTCGACCAAACTTTCGCGCGCGAGCTCGAGCAAGGCCAGGAAGGTCACCACCGCAACCTGCAGATTTATGCCATCGTCAAAAAGATCGGCGAACTCGACAAAGCGCTCGCCTTTCAGGCGCCTGAGCACCATGCTCATGTGCTCGCGCACCGACAGCTCGGCCCGGCCGATGCGATGATGGATGGTGAGTTTGGCGCGCCGCACCACCTCCAGCCAGGCCAGGCGCAGGTCATCAGCGGCAACCTGCGGCAGCGCAGCAGCGGCCGACACCTCGATCATCACCTGCGCAGGCCAGAAGTCGCGCTCGGCCTGGGGCAAGGCATCCAGGTCCATTGCGGCGCGCTTGATGCGCTCGTACTCGAGCAGGCGTCGCACCAGTTCGGCGCGCGGGTCCTCGGCCTCGCCGTTCTCGTTCGAGCGCGTGACCGGCAGGAGCATGCGCGACTTGATCTCGATCAAAAGCGCGGCCATCAGCAGATATTCGGCGGCCAGCTCGAGATTGCGGCTGCGTACTTCCTCGACGTAGATCAGGTACTGCTCGGTGACCCGAGCCATCGGTATATCGAGAATGTTGAAGTTCTGCCGGCGTATCAGATAGAGGAGCAGGTCCAGCGGACCTTCGAAGGCGTCGAGGAACACCTCGAGCGCGTCCGGCGGGATGTACAGGTCGCGCGGCAGCTCGGTGAAGGGTTCGCCATACAAGCGAGCAAAGGGTGCCGCGGCAGGATCTGCGGTTCCCGCGGCTGCAACTGCATCGGAGACGATATCCACGCGCTCAGACCTTGGTCTGGTAGACGTAGGCCTGCTGCGCGACGCGCGCAGCTTCTTTCTGCTGCAACTCCTCGCGATCGAGCTGCCGGTCCCACAACAAGGCTCGCCCGCGCTGCTGCTCGGTGACGATTTGCGGCTTCTTCTGACGCAACTCGCGCATGAAGCGCGTGAGGTCCGATTCGTACATGTCGTGGGTCCGGGGGTGGATGTCTACTACCTGTAGCGTATTGTAAACCTTTCATCGGATGCGCGCTCGAAGCGTTTGCACGTTTTTCGCAAGCGCGAGGGGGCATCACGTGCGAGCCGAATGTCCGGGCACAGATGGTCGCCTTGGTTCGGATGTGATGCGGCACACCAGGCGCACGCAAGCAAGCGCCGAGAACGCCGGTGGCATTTTCGCGCGGCGCTTATCCTGTTGAAGCCGGCGATGATCAGCCGGTGAGTGCCGACAACAAGGAGGGAGAGTCACCGGAGCGTAGCGCGCACCTTGCTTGAGGCCAGTGCAGCTTGATGCGTGGTCCGTCCGCCCTACTCTAGGCGCATGAGATCTGCAAGTGCCCGGAACGCCAAGCGCCGCTCCGGGGGTGTCTGACGCAAACCTACTTCTTGGCTGGCGCGGGAGGTGCCGGTTTCGCAGCCGCCGATACCGGCGCTGCGGCAGGTGCGGCCGCCGGCGCCTGGGGAAGACCCGGTCCCATTTGAGGGTTGAACGGCTTGCCTTCAGCCTTGGCCTTGGCGGCGTGATTTGCTACCGCCCGGTCCTCGTACTTGGCCTGCAGTTCGGCGCCCTTCTTGGCCGCTTCTGCCGCCTTGGCTTTTTCGGCTTCCACGACCTCTGGGGGCTTGGGCGGCGGGGCCGGGAGCTTGGCAAAGACCGAAGCCGCAAACAGGCCAAGCGCCAGCGTAATCGCAATCTTCATTGGGGTTTCTCCTTGCGCGGGGCCGCCATCGACACACGCCCTCCACCGGCAGCGCCCTGACCCGACTTGATATCGTTGAACCAGTACTCGTGATGTTCTTTCGCCCAGGCCTCGTCGACGTAGCCGGTCTTCATCGCGTTAAAGGCTCCCTGCACGCCCAGGGTACCCATGTAGATGTGCCCGAGGGCCATTGCCATCATCAGCACGGTCGAGACCATGTGCACGATGTTGGCCAACTGCATGGCCGCTCGGCCTTGCTGAAAGTTGGGGAAATCCAGCACCAGCCCAGAAGCGCTGGCAGTCACGCCCAGCACCAGCACGCCCACCCAGAACCAAACTTTTTCGCCCGCGTTGAACATGCCGGAAGGCACATGCTCACCGCTGGTCAGCCCCCCGCCCTTGGCGAACCACTTTAGATCGTGGATGCGCGGCCAGTTGTGCTTGAGAAACGTGAAGAACAGCACCACCACTGACACTGCAAAAAGCGGCCCGACAAAATTGTGCAGGTTCTTGCAGAGGATGGTGAGCCAGGCAAAAGGCGTGTGGCCGATCACCGGCAGCAAGACGGTCTTGCCGAACATCATGACCAGGCCGCTCAAGGCGAGCACCGAGAAGCTGATGGCCGTGGTCCAGTGCGCCAGGCGCTCGAATGCGCTGAAGCGCTGCACCTTGCGCCCGGTTTCCGGATGCTGGAGCTTGATCGTCCCCTTCCAGAGGTAGAACAGCGCGCACAACCCGAAGATGCCGGCGATCAGCATGCCGCCCAGCGGGATGATCTGGTTGTTGCGCCGCTGGCGCCAGGTCTCGCCTCCTGACTGGATAAGCACACCGGCTTCGATGCCGCGATCAGTCGTCGTGAAAGCCTTTTCCGAGCGCACATCCTTCCACACAGGTTGGTTATTGCCTGGCTGGCTCTGCTGACGCTGGGCCTGTTCCTTGGCATTCGGATTGAGGACCGAATCAAACGTCTGCTGCCCGGCCGGCGCGGCAGGTGCCTGGGCTGCCGCCACGCCGGACAAGCAAATGCCACTGGCGAGCGCCAGTGTCGTCAAGGCCCTACTCAGTACGCTTGTACTCATTCTGGGCATCCTGGCGTTGCTTGATGACGTTTTCCCACGAGGCCTTGTCGCCGGCCTGCCACTTGGCTGCCGAATAGGCGGTGGGTCCTCCCTCGTAGGGACGGGTGTCAGGCTTGCCCTGGTACTTGCCCTGCTTGTAGGTGGTGGCCTGACCGATCTTCTGCGGGTCTTCGCTGCAGCCGGCCGCAAGAGCGGCCAGGGCCAGACCCACGCCTATCGCAAGGCATCGCTTGTGCGTCATGTGTCCCCCACGCGGTCAGGACTTCGGCGCAGCGGCCGGTGCAGGAGCTGCGCCGCCCTTGGGAGCACCATAGGCGGCAGCCCAACCGAACACATCGCCCTTGCTACCGCGCTTGAGGACTCGAGTACGGTAGATGTCGGCGATCACGTCGCCGTCACCGCCCAGGAGCGCCTTGGTCGAGCACATTTCCGCGCAGGCCGGCAATTTGCCTTCTGCCAGTCGATTGCGGCCATACTTTTTCCACTCGTCCGCGGAATGGTCCTTTTCCGGGCCACCAGCACAGAAGGTGCACTTGTCCATCTTGCCGCGCAGTCCGAATGCCCCCGCCTGCGGAAACTGCGGCGCGCCGAAAGGGCAGGCGTAGAAGCAGTATCCACAGCCGATGCACAGGTCCTTGTCGTGCAGCACGACACCTTCGTCGGTCTTGTAGAAGCAGTCGACAGGGCAGACCGCCATGCACGGCGCGTCCGAGCAGTGCATGCAGGCTACCGAGATCGACTTCTCGCCGGGCACGCCATCGTTGATCGTGACCACGCGCCGGCGGTTCACGCCCCAGGGCACCTCGTGCTCCTGCTTGCAGGCAGTGACACAGCCGTTGCACTCGATGCAGCGCTCGGCGTCGCAGAGAAACTTCATTCTTGCCATGGCGATGTCTCCTTAAGCCACTTTTTCGACGTTGCAGACCGTCGTCTTGGTTTCCTGCATATTCGTGACACGGTCATATCCGTAGGTGGTCGCGGTGTTGACCGCTTCGCCCCGCACGATCGGCTCGGCACCGGCCGGATAGAAGTCCTTCATGTCGCGTCCCTGCCACCAACCCGAGAAATGGAACGGGATGAAGCAGGTACCCGAATCGACCCGCTCGGTGATCATGGCCTTGACCTTGATCTGTGCTCCGGTCGGCGTCTTGACCCACACCATGTCGCCGTTGCGAATGTTGCGGTCGTTGGCAGCCTTGGGGTTGATCTCGATGAAGTTCTCCTGCTGCAACTCGGCCAGCCACGGGTTGGAGCGCGTCTCCTCGCCGCCACCCTCGTACTCGACCAGTCGCCCTGAAGTCAGGACCAGCGGGAATTTCTCGTGCACCTTGTCGGCGACCGCCTTGTCCTGCACGGTCTTGAAGAGCGTCGGCACCCTCCAGAAGGTCTTGACGTCGTCGTGCGTCGGGTACTTGGCAACCATGTCTGCACGTGTCGAATACAGCGGCTCCCGATGTTGCGGCACGCCGTCGGGGAAGTTCCACACCACGGCGCGCGCCTTGGCGTTGCCGAACGGGTGGCAGCCGTGGTTCTTCATGAATACGCGGATCATCCCGCCAGACAGGTCGGTCTTCCAGTTCTTGCCTTCGGCGGCGGTCTTCTCGACGTCGGTCAGCTCATTCCACCAGCCGAGTTTCTTGAGCAGCACGTGGTCAAGTTCCGGGTAACCGGTGGTGATGTCGGCGCCCTTGGAGTGCGACCCGTCCTCGGCCAGGAGCGAAACTCCGTCACGCTCGACACCGAAATTGGCGCGGAAGTTGCCGCCTCCGTCCATGACGTGCTTGGACGTGTCGTAGAGGTTGGGCGAGCCGGGATGCTTCATCTCGGGCGTGCCGTAGCAGGGCCAGGGCAGGCCGAAGTACTCGCCATCGCACGGTCCGCCTTTGGCACGCAGGGTGCGCACATCGAAGGTATGCATGTGCTTCATGTGCAACTTGAGGCGCTCCGGCGATTGCCCGGTATAGCCGATGGTCCATACGCCGCGGTTGATCTCGCGCAGGATGTCCTCGACCACCGGTTCCTCGTACTTCGGGTTGGACGCCTTGACCACAGCGATGTTCTGCTTGCCGCCCGCCTTGCCTACCAGCTGGTCGGCGAAGCCCAGCCGCTTGGCCAGTTCGTACATGATCGCGTGATCGGTCATCGACTCGAACAGCGGGTCGACGACCTTTTCGCGCCACTGGATGGAGCGGTTCGAAGCCGTCGCCGACCCGGCGCATTCGAGCTGGGTCGCCGCCGGCAGCAGGTACACCGCCTGATTGGGGTTGCGCTCGGTGGACGGCATTGCGATCATGGCCGCGGTTGCGCTCGGGTACGGGTCGATGACGACCATGAGCTCCAGCTTGTCCATCGCGCGCTTCATGTCCAGGCCACGCGTCTGCGAATTCGGCGCGTGCCCCCAGTAGATCATCGCCTTGACGGCCTTTTCCTGATCGAGCTTGTCGTCGGCCTCCATGACCGCGTCGACCCAGCGCGAGACAGTCGTGCCGGACTTCTCCATCATGACCTGCGAAGCGTAGCGACCCTTGATCCAGTCGTAGTCGACGTTCCAGACCTTGGCGAAATGGCGCCAGGAGCCGGTCGCCAATCCGTAGTAGCCGGGCAGCGAGTCGGGATTGGGGCCCACGTCGGTCGCGCCCTGCACATTGTCGTGACCGCGGAAAATGTTGGCACCGCCGCCGGAGACGCCGATGTTGCCCAGAGCAAGCTGCAGGATGCACGAAGCACGCACCATCGCGTTGCCGATCGTGTGCTGGGTCTGCCCCATGCACCAGACGATGGTCGAAGGCTTGGACTTGGCGAACATCTCGGCCACCTTGGCGAGTTGCTCGGGCGAAACGCCGCAGGCATCCTGGACCTTGTCCGGAGTCCACTTCTCCATCACGTCCTTCTTGATCGCCTCCATGCCGTGGACGCGGTCATTGATGTACTTCTTGTCTTCCCAGCCGTTCTTGAAGATCACGTGCAGCAGGCCGAACAGGAACGGAATGTCGGTCCCCGAACGGATGCGCACATACTCGTCGGCCTTGGCCGCCGTCCGCGTGAAGCGCGGGTCGACCACGATCATTTTTGCGCCCTGCTCCTTGGCGTGCAGGGAGTGCAGCATGGACACCGGATGCGCCTCGGCGGCGTTCGACCCGATGTACATCATGCACTTGGTGTTCTGCATGTCGTTGTACGAATTGGTCATCGCCCCGTAACCCCAGGTATTGGCGACGCCGGCAACGGTAGTCGAATGGCAGATGCGCGCCTGGTGGTCGGTGTTGTTGGTGCCCAGGAAAGACACCCACTTGCGCATCAGGTAGGCCTGCTCATTGTTGTGCTTGGACGATCCGACGACGAAGATCGAGTCGGGCGTGTGGTCGCGGCGCACCTGCTCCAGCTTGGCAGCCACCTCGGAATACGCGGCATCCCACGTGATCCGCTCGTAGCGCCCGGTCTTGGTATTGAGCTTCATCGGGTACTTGAGGCGGTGCGAGTGGTCGGTCATGCCGTGCTCGCGAATCGAAGCGCCCTTGGCGCAGTGCGCGCCCAGGTTGATCGGCGAATCGAACACCGGTTCATGGCGGATCCACACACCGTTCTTGACCACCGCGTCGATCGCACAGCCGACCGAACAGTGTGTGCAAACGGTGCGCTTGATTTCGATCTTGTCCGCGTTCTTGGCGTCCTGCGCCTCGGCAGCGCCGATCATGCTGGTGCCCAGTGTCGAGGCGAAGGCGCCGGCGCCCACTCCGAGGCCGGAGCGCTTGAGGAAAGCGCGCCGCGATATTGCGGACGTGCCCTGCGGCGCGGAGTGCGCGCGGGAGCGGGTCAGAAGGCCACGCGAGATCGTCGCGCCGGCCGATTTGCGAGTCAGCAGCATGATGCTCCCCTCCTCAGATCGCAGTGGTGCGATAGTAGTTGCGAACGTGCTCGGTCAACTGGTAACCGCGCCCGTCCTTCACAGCCGCCGCCTTGGGTTCAGGCAAGCCGCTCTTGGTGGCCACGGCAAGGGTAGCGACCGCTCCGACCGAGGCAGTCCCGGCGCCTAACAGAAAACGCCGGCGAGAACCGGCTGACTTGACATTCATGGCTTGCCTCCTCAGAGATCGCTGTTGCTCCCACCGCGCGGCACCGCCATCGGCGCGGGCACCCGCCGTACTGCCAACCATTATAGGTACACCTTGTACGCGATTGCTAGTCCTCAATGCTGAATCCTTGCTGCTCCAGGTCGCAATAGGCCTGCAGAAAATTTGCTGCGCTGCGGTAGAAAACCAGGTCGCACGCTTGGATCTCCTGGCAAAGGCGGGCATACCAGGGCGCCAGGTAGGTCGAGAAAAACGCCTTCTGCGCGGCGATATCCTCGCCGTTCGCTCCGCGGCGCACCAGCATTTGCATGACGTCGCACAGCCCTGCCAGATGATCCTCCGGCTCGGCCGCACCCGGGTTGCGCGCCAGCCCCAAGCCGGCAAGGCGGGCGCGCAGATCGGCCAAAGTCAATTCGCGCCAGGTTTCGCTCAGGTAATGCGTACCGTACAGCGAGATGCGCGCCCGCCCGGTGCCGATGAAGGTCTCTTCGTACTCCGCGCGTACGTCCTCGGGCGTGGCCTCAGCTGCAGCACCCTTGAGCCCCAGCCACGCCTGCCCCAGCGCGGTGGTCTCGTCAGGTGGCGCCGAAGCGGCCAGCGCGGCAAGCACGGCAGCGTCCGGAGCAGCATAGAAAAGCCGCGCGAGAAGTGCGTACAGATCGGCACGGGCAGCTTCTTCAGGCGGCAGGCTGGCGTGGAACACCAGCGGCACTGACGCACTCATGTCGGCCGCCCCGCAACGCGCGCTTCATCGTCGGCGGTCATCATGTCGATGACCCGGCAGTCCGCGCACATGGTCAGGCGCTTCTTGGCCGCCTCGTCGGCGAACATCGAGTGCCCGGTCAGTCGCGCCACCATACGCTCGATCATGAGCGTGGTGCCGAATACCTTGGAGCAGCGCGTGCAATGGTAGGGGCTGGTCTGGTTCAATATCTGCGCAGTACGCGCAGCCGCCGCCAGGTTCAGGCGCGGAACCAGCGCAATGGCATCTTCCGGGCAAGTCGCGACGCACAGTCCGCACTGCACACAGTTGCGTTCGATGAAGCGCAGCTGCGGTTCCTCCGGGTTATCGGCCAGTGCCGAGGCGGGGCAGGCGCCAACGCAGGACAGGCACATGGTGCATTTGGCACGATCGATGGCGAGTGTGCCGAAGGGCGCGCCGGCAGGAAGATCGATGACCTGCGCCGTCGATTTTGCCTGGCGCGCGAGGTGCTCAATCGCGAATTCCAGGGTTGTGCGCTTGTCGGCTGCAATATTGAAAGTGGCCGCCTGGCCGATCGCGGAGCTTGGGGCAAGTCCGCCCAGGGCGGCGGTGAGCGCCGCGCCGGTGTCGGCCTTGACCGGCCGCAGGCGTTCTCCGGCGATGTCCAGGCCGGCCAGAATCGCTGCGCCAAATTCAGCCTGCCGGCCAATGGCTTCGGCATATTCCGGCGCTTCGGCCCCGGTCAGGAGCACCCGTACTTCGGCGGCACCATAAGCCAGCGCGGCAAGCCACAGGTCGAGACCCGTTGAAGCACAGTGGTGCACCGGGTAGGGCACAACACGCGCAGGCAAACCCCTGCCGCGCCCGCTGCGGGCAGCGCGACCGGCAGCTTCAATCAGGCGTCCACCGGCCTCGTCATGAACGAGCAGACATGCCCCTGCCCCCCCTGCGGCCGTGTAGGCGCGCAGCATCGTCTTCAGGGCCGGGCCGGCTACCACCGGTGCGGGGTGCGCATAGGTCATGGCGCCGGAAGGGCATACGGTTGCGCAGGCCCCGCAGCCCATGCACAGGTGCGGCTCGACGCGCACATGATCGCCATCGGCGGAGATCGCACCTGTGGAGCAGACTTCGATGCAACGACTGCAGCCTTCCTTGCCGGAGCGGCCGTGCGCGCAGGTCTTCGCGTTGTAGGCGAAATAGCGCGGCTTCTCGAATTCGCCGACGAGACCGGCAAGTTCGGCCGCCGCCAGAGCCTGCTGCAAAGGGTCGGCGCCGGGCGCGAAATAGCCCTGCGGTGGCTGATGCAGGCGCATCATGGGTTCGCGCGACAGATCCAGCACCAGGTCGTAGGTCTCCTCACGCACCCGCTCACTGCGCGCGAAGTCGATGGCGCCAATCGACCCACATGCCGTAACGCAGGCTCGGTGCGAGCGGCAGCGACCAGGGTCGATCTGATACGAAAAGTCGATCGCCTGTTCGGGGCAGGCATCAATGCAGGCGTTGCAGCGGATGCACGCTTCCAGATCGATCGGGTTGTCCTGCGTCCAACTGGCCTTGAATGCGCCCAGCCAGCCGGTGAGAGCGCTGGGCGTTCCCGACACCACCGGGTACCTGCGGGTCGCCGGCAGTTCGGCGCCACGCGCGTTGCCGGTCATGAGTACACAGACAGAGAGCCGTTCGGCGAGCCGCTCCGCCCAGGCCAATGCAGCCGGACCATCACCGATGATGAGAAGCGTGCCGCCGGAACGGTATGACACGGTAGTCGGAACGGCTGCGCTTGCTTGCGCCGCCTCGGCTATGGCATGTGCCAGAAGCGCGCCGATCTTGGGTCCGGCCGCCGCATTCTCGGCCGACCAGCCGCCGGTCTCGCGAATATTGACAAAGCGCAACGGCACTTCGCGAGCTTCACCTGCGCCGGCAATCTCGGCGAATAACGGTGCCTCCTGCGTGCAAGCCACCGTCAAGCGGTCACCGTCGGCCGCGGCGCGTTGCAGCGCGCCTTCGAACGCATCGATTTCGGACCGGCACAGTTCGCGATGCACCTTGAGCGGCGCCTCGCTACCCACCGCACCAGCCAGCGCCCGACCGTCGAGCGTCATCGTCGCGTTGCAATCGCAGATCAGACAGTTCGACAAGGCAGCTCTCTTACGACGTGGGGGGTTGGTTGGCGAGCTCGACTGGCGGGTGCGCCGGACTTAACTCGTTGTTGGCAACCGGATCGGTTGCCGCAAGCGCCTGGGTTTGGTCCTCTACCGGCGCCGCCTGGGCTTCGAGCGACGCGCCTTGCTCGCCGTCAAGCTGCTTCTTCTCGTCTTCGCTGTCGAACAACTTGAGCATCTGCGACTGCGCCAGCTCGCGCAGCATCGCAGGCGGGATCGGATCGGCCACGGTGTAGTCGTCGATATAGGTATCGAGGCCGTCCATCACGTTGAAATGCGGGTCGGTGAAGAGCTTCTTCATGGCCGCGTTGCGCGAAGCCAGCGGGACATCGGGGCGCATGAAACGGCTGAAATCCGAATCCGGCGTCAGGGAATCGATGCTCGGCAGGTCGGCAGGCGCGGCCTTGGGCAGCGCCGACTCTGGCGCGACCGCAGCCGGCGCGGCAGCGCCGCTTGCGGCATTGGACTCCTCCTGCACCCGCTGGTCCTCGCGTTCCCGGTTCTCGGGCTCGCTCTTCTTGCGCCGCGACCAGCGCGACAAAAAGGTCTCGCCGCGGCGGAACTCGCTCACAGACGCTCCTTGTCCCGCGGTGCCAGGAAAGAGGCCTTGATGCGCTTTTTCTTGGGCTCGGGCCGGTAATTGGCCGCGACCCACTCTTCCAAATGTGCGCGCAGGGCGATCGGCAGCGGCGCGGTTTCGACCCGTTCCTGCGCGTCCATCCAGCGCGCCGCCTCGTTGTAGCTCAGGGTCAGCGAATGCGGCACGGGCGGCGCCTCTGCGTGGTCTTCATTGACCCGGCACATGACAAACGCGCACGGCTTGCCGCTGGAGGTGTTGAGAAAATACCCTTCGGCTTCGTCGCGATACAGCCGGACCTCGAAGCCATCGAAGCGGGGTAGCGCTGGGTCGGAGGCGGCATCCGCTGGCACGACGGCCGCCACCTCCCATTCGTGCGTCACCCAGCGGCTGACCACGGGCCGCTGCTTCATGAGCACCGACAAATGCAAAACGGGGGCGGCTGGCAAGTGCTGGATCGGGTGGGTTTGCATGAGCGCTTTGTTATTATCGCAGCCCGCTTGTGCAACGACAAAACCGGTATCTCCTCGTGCCTGCAAGGGTCATTCCGATCACGGATCATCGCGGCAGCAATCGCCTGCCGGCTGTGCCGGCAGCACCGCGCGCTCCGAGCGGACGCCTTGCCGACACACGTGGACGCGCGCTCCATGACCTGCGCATCTCGGTCACCGACCGCTGCAATTTTCGCTGCACCTATTGCATGCCCAAGTCGGTGTTCGACAAGGACTATCGCTATCTTGCGCATGAGGAGCTGCTGAGCTTCGAGGAAATCGTCCGCCTGGCCGCCCTCTTTGCCGCGCATGGCGTATCCAAGGTACGCCTCACGGGTGGCGAGCCGCTGCTGCGCAAGAACATCGAGGAGCTGGTCGCGATGCTGGCGGCGCTACGCTGCGCCGACGGCGAACCCCTGGACCTTACGCTGACGACCAACGGCGCCCTGCTCCCACGCAAGGCGCGCGCCCTGAAGGCGGCCGGGCTCAAGCGCCTGACCGTGTCGCTCGACTCACTCGACGACCAGGTATTTCGTGCCATGAACGACGTCGATTTCCCGGTTGCCGACGTTCTGGCGGGCATCGATGCGGCCGAAGAAGCCGGCTTTCGCGACATCAAGGTCAACATGGTCGTGAAAAGGGGTGTCAACGACGCCGACATCGTGCCCATGGCACAGCGCTTCAAGGGCAGCGGGCGCATCGTGCGTTTTATCGAGTTCATGGACGTTGGCTCCTCCAATGGCTGGCGCATGGACGATGTGGTGCCGTCGGCCGAGGTGATCGCGCGCATCGATGCGCAATTGCCCTTGGTCGAAGCGGAGCCGAACTATTCAGGCGAGGTCGCCGCACGCTGGAAGTATCGCGATGGCGCAGGCGAAATCGGCGTGATATCCAGTGTTACGCAGGCCTTCTGCAGAACCTGCACGCGCGCACGCCTGTCCACAGAAGGGCGCCTCTTCACCTGCCTTTTCGCGCAGTCGGGGCATGACCTGCGCGCGCTTTTGCGCAGCGGGCGCAGCGACCAGGAAATCGCCGCCGCGATCGGCCTTATATGGGAGGCGCGCAGCGACAATTATTCCGAGATTCGCACCGCCGAGACCGCGCACCTGCGCAAGATCGAGATGTCCTACATCGGCGGCTGACAGCCGCCCGCATCCTTGACCACGCCGACCATACAACTGACCAGCGCCGCGCGCCCGGCCACCACCGAGGTCGATGCCGTCAACGAAAAGGGCGAGACTGTGGCGACCCCGATCGCGGGCGAACACCCGCTGACGGTCTACCTCGACAAGCGCGAGCTCGTGACGCTCATGACCCTGGGCGGAGCCCCCGAGGCGCTGGCGCTGGGTTATCTGCGCAACCAGCGCATCGTCGGCAACATCGAGGACATCGCATCGGTGCAGGTCGACTGGGAGACAGACTGCGTCGTGGTCACCACCCGTCGAGCCGACTTCTGGGAACGCGACGGCATCGAGGCGCGCCTCAACAAGCGCACCGTCACCACCGGTTGCGGCCAGGGCACGGTGTTTGGCGACCTCATGGACGAGATCGATGCGATACAGCTGCCCAAGGACGCCCGCCTGAGCGTGGAAGTCCTGTACACGGTGATGGAGCGCGTGCGCAAGCATGAATCCATCTACAAGCAGGCCGGCGCCGTGCACGGCTGCGCGTTGTGCTCGAATGCCGGCGGCGATCGCGGCGAGATCGTCTATTTCGTGGAAGACGTCGGACGCCACAACGCGGTCGACGCGATTGCCGGACGCATGTGGCTGGATGGTGTCAACGGCGGTGACAAGATCTTCTACACCACCGGCAGGCTCACCTCCGAGATGGTCATCAAGTGCGCCCAGATGGGCATTCCCATCCTGCTGTCCCGCTCGGGCTTAACGCAGATGGGGCACGCGATTGCGCAACGCACAGGCATCACCATGATCGGACGCTGCCAGGGTCGCCACTACCTGCTCTTCACGGGGGCGGAGCGCTTCGTCGCAGGGCCGGCCACCCTTCTCGCATGACGCCGGCCGAGCGCGCCTCGATCACCGGCCTCATCCTGGCTGGCGGGCGCAGTTCGCGCATGTCCGCCGACGGTAACAAGGACAAGGCCCTGGTCGAGTTTCGCGGCAAGCGCCTGATCGACCACGTCTTCGAGCGCTTCGCACCACAGGTCGGTGGGGTGATGATCAACGCCAACCGCAATCACGACAGGTACAAGGATTTCGGCGTGCGCGTGGTATCGGACGCCATCGGCGACTTCGCCGGCCCGCTGGCCGGCCTGCACGCCGGGCTGTCTGCGTCGCGCCGCCCGTACCTGGTGACGGTTCCGTGCGATTCACCCTTCTTCCCTGACGATCTAGTCTCGCGCATGTTCGATGCGCTGACCTCGACCGGAACCCAGGTTGCCGTCGCGATGAGCGGCGACCAGCCGCACCCGGTATTTGCACTTGCGCGGCGTAGCGTCCTGGATCACCTGTCCGAATTCCTCAAGGGTGGCGGACGCAAAATCGACGCGTGGTACGACAGTCTCAAGACAGTCCAGGTCGACTTCAATGACGACGCGCTGTTCGGCAACATCAACACGCCCGAAGAGCTCGAAGCCTTCGACAAGGGCCTGCCGCCGCCGCCACGCAAATCCAAGCCGCGCTTTCGACGCGATGTAGCGGAAAACCCGACGCAAACGCCGCCGCCGGCCAAGATCAACTTGGCCGATATCATTCCCGACGCAGTCGATGCCAGCGCAGACGGGCCGCCTGGAAGCGATTCCCTCGCTGTGCTGGTGAGCTGCCTGGACGGCTACGACCCCGACGCCCTGCCGGTCTCCAAAGTCAACGAAGTCATCCGCCGCTTCGTCAGACGCGTCGACGGCGTCGAGCAGGTCGCCGTGCGGGCAGGCTTGGATCGCATCCTGGCGGACGACATCGTCTCGCCCATCAATGTCCCTGCACACGACAACTCGGCCATGGACGGCTGGGCCGTACGTGCCAGCGATCTCAGTGCGAGCCAGAGCGTTGCCCTCAACGAGATCGGCGCGGCGCTGGCTGGAAGCGAATTCGTCGGCAAGGTTAGCCGTGGCGAGTGCGTGCGTATCACCACGGGTGCGGTGATGCCGCATGGCTGCGACACGGTGGTTCCGCTGGAGATCGTCAAGGCCAGCGGAAAAAATATCCAGGTGCCACCAGGCCTGGAGGCGGGCGCCAACCGGCGATTCGCGGGTGAGGACCTCGCCCGCGGCAAACCGGCGCTTGGCGCCGGAAAGCGCCTGGGCCCGGCGGAACTGGGCCTGATCGCGTCGCTTGGTATCCCCGAAATACGCGTGCGACGGCGTCTGCGCGTCGCCTTCTTTTCCACCGGCGACGAGTTGAAGTCGGTCGGCGAGTCACTCTCCGAGGGGCAGGTCTACGACAGCAATCGTTACACGCTGTACGGCATGCTTGCACGCCTGGGTGTGGACTTCATCGACATGGGCGTGGTGCGCGACGACCCAGCCCTGCTTGAAGCCGCGTTTCGTGCCGCCGCGCGCGATGCAGATGCCGTCATCACCTCGGGTGGCGTATCGGTCGGCGAGGCAGACCACACGCGCCACATCATGAAGCGCCTTGGGGAAGTCGTGTTCTGGCGTATCGCCATGCGACCCGGGCGTCCGATGGCATTCGGCCGCATTGCCACGGGGGATCGCAGCGCGATCCTGTTCGGGTTGCCTGGCAATCCGGTTGCGGTAATGGTGACCTTCTACCATTTCGTGCGCGGAGCATTGCTGCACATGATGGGACGCGACGACCTGGACCTGCCACTGCTGTCGGCCGTCTCGCTCGCGCCCATGCGCAAGAAGCCCGGCCGCACCGAGTACCAGCGCGGCATCCTGGAACTTCGCGAAGGCACGGCAACGGTTCGTACCACCGGCCAGCAGGGTTCTGGCGTGCTACGTTCGATGAGCGAAGCGAACTGCTTCATCGTTCTCGAACACGACCAGGGCAGCATCAATGCGGGTGACCCGGTCAAGGTCATGATGTTCGACGGGCTTGCATGAAGTCCCGTCCGCGGGTCTGCGACGACGCAGGCCCAGGAACGCCGGAGCCTCAGCCGGGCGCCAGACTGACGATATAACCCCCGGACTTTTCATCGAGCGCAAGCATGATCAGTCGATGTGATTGCGCATCCTCGAGCAGGTCGCCGAAGGCCCGGTATCCGTAGTAGGACTCGTTGAAACCGGGCTTGCGCCGCTTGAGCGTCTGCTTGACCATCGATCCCCAGATCTTCTCGCCGGCGCCACGCTCGGCCACCAGAGCTTCCACCGTTTCGACGATGAGGTCGAGCGCCTCCTGGCTGCGGTCTTCCGCGGTGTCCTTGCCCTCTTTCAAGGCCGGTGCGCCCTTGCGCGGCCCGCCCTCGACGGGCTTGGCCGGGCGCTTGCGTGCAGCACGACTGCGTTTGGCCTCGTCCTCGCGCACCAGGTCATCGTAGAAGATGAACTCATCGCAGTTGGCGATGAGCAGATCTGAAGAGGAGTTCTTGACGCCGACGCCGATCACGGTCTTGTTGTTCTCGCGCAGCTTTGAGACCAGGGGCGAGAAATCCGAGTCTCCGGAGATGATGACAAAGGTGTCGACGTGCGCCTTGGTGTAACAGAGGTCCAACGCGTCGACCACCATGCGGATGTCGGCGGAATTCTTGCCCGACATGCGCACATGCGGGATTTCGATCAGCTCGAAGGACGCCTCGTGCATCGCGCCCTTGAATTCCTTGTAACGCTCCCAGTCGCAATAGGCCTTCTTGACCACGATGCTGCCCTTGAGCAGCAGGCGCTCCTGCACGCGGGCGATGTCGAATTTCGCGTACTTCGCGTCGCGTACGCCGAGGGCGACGTTCTCGAAGTCGCAGAACAGTGCCATGTTGTTGATTTCGGGCTGGGCAGCCATTGCGGGTTCCTCGCGGTTCTGTCTTCAGTTCATTCTTCGGGGGCCAGCAGGCGCCGGGCCTCGTCGTCCGGCAGCGCCTCGACCTTGGTCAGCTCGCGGGTCATGACCCGCGAGCGCGTCTGGGCGGCGACGATCGAGTTGGCCGCCGCCTCGAGCTGCTTGTGGGTGCGCTCGAGCACTTCGCCGAACTTGCCGAATTCGGTCTTGACCGCGCCCAGCACGCGCCAGGCCTCGGATGAGCGCTTCTGGATCGCGAGGGTGCGAAACCCCTGCTGGAATGCGGTCAGCATCGCAGCCAAGGTGGTCGGCCCGGCCACCGTGACGCGGCACTCGCGCTGCAGCCAGTCGAACAGCCCCGGACGTCGCAGGACTTCGGCGTACAGACCCTCGGTGGGAACGAACAGGATCCCGAAATCGACCGTGTGCGGCGGCGCGATGTACTTGTCGCGAATGCTGCGCGCCTCCAGCTTGATGCGCGCCTCGAGCGCGCGGCCGGCCGCATCCAGGGCGACGGCATCGGCCGACTCCTGGGCTGCCAGGATGCGCTCGTAGTCCTCGACCGGGAACTTGGAGTCGATCGGCAACCAGGTCATGCCGCCGGAATCGGCCCCCGCGTCGCCGCCCGGCATGCGCACGGCAAATTCCACCCGCTCGCGGCTGCCCGGCACGGTCGCTACATTGGTGCCGTACTGGTCCGGGGTCAGGATCTGCTCGAGCAGAGCGCCCAGTTGCACCTCGCCCCAGGTACCGCGCACCTTGACGTTGGACAGCACACGCTTCAGGTCACCGACACCGGTGGCGAGTGTCTGCATCTCGCCTAAGCCCTTGTGCACCGCCTCCAGCTGCGAGGAGACCTGCTTGAAGGATTCGCCGAGGCGTTGCTCCAGGGTCGCGTGCAACCTCTCATCGACGGTCTTGCGCATTTCGTCGAGCTTGGCGGCATTCTGGGTTTCGATGTCCTTCAGGCGCGCCTCCAGAGTCGCGCGCACCTCGCCCAACTGCATGTTGAGGCCGTCGCCGAAGCGTTTCAGGGCATTGGCGCCCTCCTCGCGGTTGGCGCGCGTGTCCTGTGAAAACAGTGCGAGACGCTCCTCGACGGCCTTTTGCAAAGCTGCCAGGCGCGCCTCGTTGGCCACCGTCAGGCCTTCGAGCTGCTTGGCGAAGGCGTCGATCTGGGTGTTCTGCAAACGCGCAACGTCGGTCATTTGGGCCACCAGCGTACGTTGCGCCTCGCCGACACCCTGTGCCAGTTCGCTCCGATTGGCCTGGCCCGACTCGCGCACCTCGGCACGCAATTCGCGTTCCAGGCGTTCTCCTGCGGCTTCGAGCACATCAAAGCGTGGCGCAAGCGTTGCAGCGGCGGACTCCTGGTGCCACCACCGGCGCAGGATCAGGACGGCCAGGAGCGCACCCAAGGCTGCGCCCAGGGCCGCCGCGACCAGCATTGCAGTCGCCGCGCTCATGGTCAACGGCTACACAGCCTCGCGCAAGGTCGCCACCGGCGGGCGCTTGAGCACACCAGACAAGGCCCACGCGCCACCGACGAAGGCGCACAGGGCGCCGCTGGCGATGCCGGCCAGCCAAAGCCAGGGGTTGAATCCGATCGGCAGCTTCAAGACGAACTCGCTCACTGCCGCCCCTATGCCCCAAGCAATGCAAGAGGCGAAGAACCCGGCAAGTCCTCCGGTCAGTAGAAACTCCGCCCACTGCGCTGCGCGCAGTTGTGCTGCCGACGCACCCAGCGCGCGCAGGATGCCGGTCTCGCGCACTCGCTCATCCTGGCTGGCCGTAAGTGCAGCGTAGAGCACCGTCAAACCGGCTGCCAAGGTGAAGAGAAAGATGAACTGGACCGCACCCACCACCTGGTCTATGACCTGCCGCACCTGGCGGATCAGCGCGCTTACATCGACGATGGTCAGGTTGGGCATCCGGCCAACCAGTTTGTCGGGAAACTCCGATCGCGCAGCCGGCAAATGAAATGCACTCATATAGGTCTGCGGAAACGACGCAAGGAGGCCTGGGGTGGCGATGACGAAAAAATTGGCCTTCATCGAGTCCCAGTCGAGTGTGCGCACATTGGTGATCGGCGCACTGAAGCGCTGTCCGGCGACTTCATAGGTCAAGACGTCGCCCATGCGAAGACCCAGGGTTTTCATGATGCCCGCTTCGACCGACAATGCACCGCGACGCAGATCCTCCTCGTTGAACCAGCGCCCCGCAGTGACCTCGTTGTGCGCCGGTAATTCGCTCATGTAGGACAGGTTGAACTCGCGGTCCACCAGGCGCTTGGCGCGATCGTCCGCAAACGCCTGCCGTCCGATGACTCGTCCGTTGACCTCGAGCAGCCGGCCGCGGATCATCGGGTAGCTTTCCGGAGCCGGCATGCCTGCCTCTCGAAATAGCGCGTTGAATCCGGCACGCTGCTCGGGCTGCACGTTGATTGCGAAACGATTGGGAGCTTCCGGCGGGACGCTTTTCTGCCACTGCCCGACCAGGTCGCTGCGGGTGATGGTCAGCATCAGCAACGCCGCCAGTCCCAGCGAAAGTGCCACCACCTGAACCACAGTGGCGAAGCTACGGCGGCGCATGGCTGCCAACCCGTACCGCCACGAAAAAGCACCTCCGCTGCGCGCGCGCGCCAGGAGTTTCAGGACGCCATAGGTCAGAAGAGCGCTCAAACCCAAGGCCAGCGCGAAACCGACCGCGGCGATCGCACCCAGCTTCAGGTCGCGTGCCTGCCACACAATCAACACAACGAGCGCGGCAGCACCCAGCGCGTATGCGGTCATCGTGCCGGCCCCCGGGTCGCCGACCTCGCGGCGGATCACGCGCATTGCCGGCACGCCGGACAGGTGGATCAAGGGCGGCAACGCGAAACCCAGGAGGATCAGGGTACCCGTCGCGAATCCCTGCAATGCCGGCAACCAGGTGGCCGCGGGAAGGCTGGCCGCGACCAGATATCCCAAGAGCTGGACCAAGAGGGCATGCACTCCATATCCCAGGGCGGTGCCCAGCGCCGAAGCGATCAGACCCAGCAGCAGGAATTCAATGGCGAACATCCAGAAAAGCGTGGCCTGGGTCGCGCCCATGGCGCGCAAGGCGGCGCAGCCGTCCAGGTGGCGCTGCATGAAGCGCCGGCTGGCCAGCGCAATCGAGACTGCAGCCAGGATCACTGCGAGGAGCGCGACCAGGCCCAGGAACTGATGCGCGCGCTCGATCGTGACACGCACTTCGGGACGGGCATTGCCGACTTCCTCAGCCCACTGCCCGCGCTTCATGTTCGCCTGCGCCCAGGAGGTGTAGCTAGCCACGGCCTGCTCGTCGCCAGCGACCAGCAGGCGATAGGTGACGCGGCTGCCAACTTGAACCAGGCGCGTGCCGGCCAGGTCGGCCTGATTCATCATGAGGCGCGCCGCCATCGAGAAAAAGCTCGCACCACGGTCGGGCTCGAGCGTGAGCACGCGCTCGAAGCGCAGTTTCAGGTCACCGACGCCGATCATCTCCCCAGGCTTGGCCGAAAGGCTGGTGGCAAGCTGCTCGTCAAGCCAGACGGTTCCGGGGGCGGGAACGTCGCGCGTGCGCTCATCCTTCCGGTTGCGATCCGCTGCGACCCTGAGTGTGCCGCGCAGAGGGTAGCCGGAACTCACCGCCTTGAATCCGGCCAGCTGCGCCCGCTCCCCGAGGCTCGCCATGCTGGGGAAATTGGTCACCTGCGCCGTGGCAAGGCCGCGCCGCGCCGCCTCGTCGACAAACGCAGCCTCGATCGGACGGTCCGAGGAAAGCACGAAATCAGCGCCGATGAGCTGATGGGACTCCTGCGTCAAGGCGCGGCCGATGCGATCGGCAAAGAACCCGACCGAGGTCACGCTGGCCACGGCGATGAGAATGGCGGCCCCGAGAACGCGCAGCTCGCCGGCGCGCGCATCGCGCGCGAGCATGCGCAGCGCCATGGACAGTTTCAGCATGGGCCGAATTATCCCACGCGCCCCGCGCCGCCTCGGCGGCGCCGAGGGGCTACAGACCCAGATAGGCCTGACGTACCCGGTCGTCGACGAGCAGCTCCGCGCCGCTGCCGCTCATGACCACGCTGCCGTTCTCCAGCACGTAGGCGCGCTGGCTGATCTTCAGCGACACCGCGACATTTTGTTCGACGAGCAGGACGGTAATCCCCGAGCGATTGAGCTCACGGATCACCTGCAGGACCTCCTGGACGATGGCGGGAGCCAGGCCCAGGGAGGGTTCGTCGAACATGATGAGCTCGGGCTGGCCCATCAGGCAGCGACCGATGGCGAGCATTTGCTGCTCCCCGCCGGAAAGCGTGCCGGCCAGTTGCTCCCTGCGTTCGGCCAGGCGCGGAAACATGGCGAACACGCGATCCAGCGTCACGCCCTCGCGTCCCCGTGCGCGCGGCACCATCGCCCCCATTTCGAGGTTCTCGAGTACGCTCAAGGTCGGAAACACCTGCCGGCCTTCGGCGACCTGGCCAATGCCCATGTCGACAATATGGTGCGGCTCTTTGCCCGTGATATCCGTCCCGCGATAGACGATGCTGCCTGCGCGTGGCTTGTGGATGCCTGCAACGGTGCGGATCAAGGAAGTCTTGCCGGCGCCGTTGGCGCCGACGATTGCCACCACCTGCCCCTCGGCCACTTCCAGCGATACCGCATCGAGCGCCTGTGCGTCGCCGTAGTAGAGGTCGATGCCCGCGAGGGTCAGCATCAGATTTCGACCTCTTCGCCCAGATAACATTCCAGGACCGCAGGGTCGCGCACCACCTCCGCCGGCGTGCCGCGGGCGATGATCTCGCCATGGTGCAGCACCACCACACGGCCGGCCAGCGCCATGACTGCGCGCATGACATGCTCGATTAAGAGGATGGTGAGGCCCTCGGCCCGGTTGAGTTCGCGGAACACTTCGACCATCTGGTCGCACTCGGTTGGACGCAGGCCCGCCATGACTTCGTCCAGCAGCAACAGGCGTGGCCGGGTCGCCAGGGCCCGTGCGACTTCCAGGCGCTTGCGGTCCGGCAAAGTCAGGCTGGCGGCCGGCATCGCGCTCTTGTGCGCGAGCCCCAGCTTTTCGAGGATGCCTCTGGCGCGGGCACGCGCCTCTTTGACGTCTGCTGAGCGCTTGAGGGCGCCGACGACCACATTGTCTTCGACCGACAGTCCGGCGAAGGGCTTGACGATCTGGAAGGTCCGGCCGATTCCCGCGGCGCAGACCTGATCCGGGCGCAGACCGGAGATCTCGCGCCCGGCAAACTCTATGCTGCCCGCATCGGCCTTGAGCGCCCCGGCGATCAGGTTGAAAAGCGTGGTCTTGCCGGCCCCGTTGGGGCCGATGAGCGCCACGATCTCTCCCTCGGGCACCTCGAAGGATGCCCTCTCGACGGCCTTCAAGCCGCGAAAGGCCTTGGACGCAGCCTCGACCCGCAAGAGCGCGCTCACCGAGACCTCTGCGCCGCGGCCATCAACGCACCAATCCCAGGCGCCGCGCCAGCGGCGGCCAGACTCCGTTGGGTACGAACATCACCACCACCAGTAGCACCAGTCCGTAGAACACCTGTTTGATACCAGGAAACTCAAGCCCGACGGCCGCCAATACGTCGGTGATGCCGTCGGCCAGAAGCGTCAGCAGCGCCGCACCCAGGATCGGGCCGAAGAGCGTACCCACTCCACCGATGATGGGTCCCAGGATCAGTTCAATCGAGCGGCTGATATGAAAGATCTGCTCGGGAAAAAGATTGTTGTAATAGAACGCGAAAAACACACCGGCCACCGCGGTCATGACCGACGAGATCAGGACCGCCAGCATCTTCCAGCGAAAGGTGTTGATGCCCAGCGCCTGCGCGGCCTCCTCGTCCTCGCGGATCGCCTGCCAGTAGTAGCCGGCGCGACTCCTGAGCAGCCAGGCACACAGGGCGAATGCGCCCGCGGCCAGGGCCAGGATCAGGTAGTAGTACATGGCCGGCGGGCCACGCAGGTTGGCGATGTCTATGGCCTCGCGCTGCGCCACCTTGAGGAAGAGTCCTGCCGAGCCGCCGGTCCACTCGAGATGATCAAAGCCGATGCGCGTGAACTCGGCAAATGCGATCGTGAGAAGCGCGAAATAGACACCCGAGATGCCAAAGCGAAACGCCAGAAACCCGATGATCGCGCCGAGCATCGCGCACAGCAGGATCGCCAGCCAAACGCCGGCCCACGGCCCGATGCCGTAGTGGAAGAATATTCCGGCTGCCGCGTAGGCCCCGACCCCGACGTACAGGGAATGCCCCAGCGAGAGCTGGCCGGCGAAGCCCATCATGACATTCCAGGCCTGCCCCGCGTAGGCAAAAAAGAGGATCAGCGTCATGACCGACAGCAGATAGCTGCCCGCGAACGTCGGCAGCGCGAGCAGGAAAAGCGCCAGGATGACAAGGCACACTGTCCCGCGCCGCGTGATCATGCGCGCCGCCCCATGAGCCCCTGGGGTCGCAGCAGCAACACCAGGATAAGAAGCGCAAAACTCACCATGCTCTTGGCCGAGGGTGCCAGCATGAGACCGGCGAGCGCCTCGGAGACGCCGATCAGGATGCCGCCCACGATGGCACCGGCCATCGATCCCATGCCGCCGACGATCACGATCACAAAGGCCAGCAAGGTGTACGCAGGTCCCAGACTGGGAGTGACGTCCACCAGCAGCACCATCATGCAGCCGGCCACGGCGACGCAGGCCGACCCGAGACCAAAGGTCAGCGCGTACAGGTGGCGCACGTCCAGACCGACGACCAGCGCACCCAGGTGGTTGTCGGCACAGGCGCGAATCGCCTTGCCGGTGCGGCTGCGGCGGAAGAATGCGAACAGCGCGGCGGCGGTGGCCACCGCCGCCGCCGCCGCGAAAAGGCGCGCCTTGTCGATGATCAGTCCGCCGAGTTCATACGACTCCAACTGGTAGTCGACCTGCACGTTGCGCGCGTCGGGCCCGAAAATCATCAACAGGCCGTTGACCATGATGATCGCAATGGCCACCAGCAGCATGAATTGCGAGTGTTCGGGGCGCGTGATGAATGGGTTGATCAACCCGCGCTGCATGGCGTACCCGAAGCCGAAAAACACTGCCGCCACCGGCAGGACGACCAGGAAAGGATCGAGCTTCCAGGCCGCGAACAGGATCACGACCGCGTACATCGCAATGGTCATCATCTCGCCATGCGCGAAATTGACCACGCGCACCACACCAAAGATCACCGACAGGCCCAGCGCCATGAGGCCATAGACCATGCCGGTCAGAAGCCCGGCGATGGTGACGTTGGCAACCAGGTCCCAGGTCATGGTTCAGTCAGTGGCAAGAGGGGTCCATGCGCGCGCGCCGCAAAAGGCGGAGCGTGCGCATGGCCGCGGCTCTGGCTGAGTTCAGGCCTTGTAGTCAGGCCACGGGAAGACCGGCTTGGTCTCGGCAGCGGAAGCCGGCAGGATCACCTGCGCACGACCGTCCTTGTTCATGAGGCAGGCCGACAGGCAGCCTTCGACCTGGCCCTTGGCGTTGAAGCGAATCGGCCCGCCCAGGCTCACGCGCTCGGTGAAGTTGACCTGCCGGATCGCATCGGCCAGTTCCTTGGGATTGGTCGAGCGTGCGCGCTTGAAGCCGTCGGCCGCGATCAACAGGGACTCGAAGGTATAGGAAACGTTGGCGCCATGGTGATGCAGCTTCTCGTTCGGAAACTGCTTGGCCATCTGCTTGATGACCGCTGCGGTCATGCTGGTCTTGGGGTTGTACCAGGGGTTGTTGGAGATGCAGTACTCGGAGAGCTTGCCCAGCGAGGTCATGAACTGCTTCTCATAGATGCCCGGGGAACCGGGGCTGACCACGCCCATCATGTTCCAGCGCTGCTTGACGATCTCGCGCCTCAAGATGATGGCGTCGTTGAGGCGGCACACCAGCAGCAGGAAATCGGCCTTGGTCGCCTTGGCCTTGGAAACCTCGACCGAGAGGTCCTTGGCCGCCGGGTCATAGGAAATCGTCTCGACGATGCGAAACGGCAGGTTGGTAAGCCGGGGCAGGGTCGCCGAGATGCCGCGGTTCATGGCCTGGCCGAAGGTGTCATTGACGTGCATGAACACTGCCGTGCGCGGCGCCACATTGACGGTGCGGAACAGGTCGCCAATCAGCGCCAGTCCGTTGATGGTCAGGTCGATCGCCGTCGGGAAATTGCGAAAGACGAACTTGTAGCCCTGCTCGGTGATCTGCGGTGCGGCGGCAATATTGATGACAAACGGCACGCCGCGCTGTTCAGCCACCTGCGCGATGGCTGCGGCAGCGCCGGAATCGAAAGGACCAACCAGTACGTGCGCGCCTTCCTGGATCAGGCGTTCAGCCCTTGTGCGCGCGGTGTCGACGTTGGACTCCGTGTCGGCGTTCATGAGTTCGACCTCGACGCCCAGGATGTCCTTGATGAGCGCCGGCGCGATATCCGCACCGATCTGGCAGGACTGGCCGATTAAGCCCTGCACGCCGGAACGCGGCAGCAGCACCCCCACCTTGAGCTTGCCGGACTGGGCACGTGCGATACCGAACGGCGCCAGCGCGGTCGTGGCACCGGCGGCGATCGCGCTATTGAAGGTTCTGCGATCCATCGTGAAGGTCTCCCGGAAGTAGGTGGGTCTTAAAGCATCGAAAGATTATCACCAGTCCTGCATCCAGGCTGCGTTTAGGCAAAAAAGGTGCAAAGCGCTACACTTTCGCCTCAAACCGACTCTCCGCAACCGAATTGGACCTCGTTTCCACCATCGCAGCCGGCGCCGGACTGGCATGGGCCAGCGGCCTGCGCCTGTACGCGGTCGTGTTTCTTTCCGGCCTACTGGGACGCATGGGTTATCTGACCCTGCCGGGCGAGCTGGACGCCATGGCGCATCCTCTGGTCATTGGTACATCGGGGCTGTTGTTCGTCGCCGAATTCCTGGCCGACAAGATTCCGGGCTTCGACTCGATCTGGGATGCCATCCATACCTTTATTCGCATCCCCGCCGGAGCGGTGATCGCCGCAGCCAGCCTGGGCGTTTCGGCCGACCCGGCCTGGATCGCGGCCGCCGGCCTCATCGGCGGCGCCCTGGCGGGCAGTTCACATTTTGCCAAGGCCGGCAGCCGAGCGCTGATCAATACTTCACCCGAGCCGTTTTCCAACTGGACCGCGTCGTTCAGCGAGGACTTTCTGGTGCTTGGCGCCCTCTGGCTGGCCTTCCACCACCCGCTGACCTTCCTGGCCGCGCTCGTCGTCATGGTGGCGCTCTCGGTGTGGCTGATCGCGCTCCTGTGGCGCTTCTTGAGCGGCCTGTTCCGGCGCCTGTCTCTGCGTACAGCGTAAAGCGTGCCAAGCAGTCGGCCGCGGGCCGGCTATCTACGACTCAGCCGTCCTGCACCATCGCGCGAAACTTGATCAAGTCGTAGTCCGCGCCGCGATCGACGATTCCGATCGGGAACATCAGGTGGCGCCGGTCCTCGATCATGGCCAGGAGTTGCTCGCCTGGCAGATACAGTCCGCGCGGCAGAGCTACCAGAACGGCGCCGGGTTCTCCGCCTTCGGGCAGGACGATACCGTCAACGGTTGCGATGCCGTTGGCCCAGCGCCCGATATTGGTGGTGAACATGCCGATCAAAGCTTCCCGTGAAAGGATTTGCACCCCGACGCTGACATGGCCCTTGGGCGCGCGCTCATCGCGCGACAAACGGCGAACAATGGCCAGGTCCCAGTGGGCCCCGGCAATCTCCGCCTTGACGCCGATCAGGGCACCGATGGCAAGCCATCCGTCCTCGGACTGCACGACCGAGGCTCCAAACCCTCCGGCACTCAGGTTCTCCACCACCCAGGTCTCGCCCTCGGGCAAGCCACCGAGGTCAAAGTCAAGGTCTGACGGCCGCATGACGCCGACGATCGCCTCGAAACCGTGCACCACCTGAACCTGCGCTTGCGTGCGGCGCCGCTCGGTGCGCCGCACCGGGGGCTGCGGCGCCCAGTTGACTCGCAGGTGCTGCAGGACTTCGATGACGACCTCGGGGTCGGTCGTGCCGCCCAGATCAACACCACGCGGCAGTTCACGGGTTTTCTCTATCCGGTCCAACAACAGCAGCACATCGGTATGCCCGGCCGCAGTGGCAAAAAAGCGCAGCCCCTGTGTCAGTCGGGCAGGCGGCGCGGCCAGGCGCAACGGCGCGCGCGGATCAGCCAGGTCCACCCAATAGGTCGAATCAGGATTGGGCCGGGCGCTGATGCGGAACTTGGAAGCCGAGCCGGCGATCAAGCGCTCGACGACATCCAATCCTGCCGGGGTCAAGGCATCCGGCGCCGAAGCAGCCAGCAGCAGGCCATGCAGGTACTCCTCCTCGGGAGATGATTCCCCGGCGATGGTCGGGTACGGCGTGACCCGCACCCGCTCGGCCTGGCGCGCTTCGGCAAAGCGATACGCGTGCGCCATGCTGACCCAAAGGTCGGCTGGGACCGGCCCATAGCGCACGTAAATCCATTTGAGGCGCATGCTGGCCGCGCGCAGGGCACGTACCGCGATGAAGGCAACTTCCTTGCGCAGGGCGTCGCTGCCCTTCTCACGAGCCTCGACCCGCTTGATCAGGTCTTCATAGGCACGCGCGGCGCGTTCCCACAGGTCGTGGTTGACCGACCAGAGTTTCGCCTCGTGCAAACGCGATTGGCGCCCGGAAGTGTTGCCGAAATCGCGCGCCAGCTTGATGCGATGGGTCTGCGCCAGGTCATCCAGCTGACGCACGACCTCGAAGCGGCGCTCTAATTTCATCGCATCCGCATCGGTCACCGAACCAAACCAGTCAGTGATTTCCTCCAGCGACTTCATGGCATCGCCGCCGCGCAGTTCAGCAAAAACCTGCTGGGACTCGCGCACACTGTCCAGCGGATGATCGCCCTGCGCGCCCAGGCTGCGCAGGCGCAAGCTGTCAATAAGACGCATCATGCGCCCGCCGGTGGTCACCATAGCCGTTTGTCTGGGGTCGTGCCGCTTGCGAAACATTCAATTCTAGTGCCAGTCGCGCCGGCCGGCCAGACCGGCGGTCGCGGCGCCTCGGCGGCTAAAATCCCCGCATGCGTCAATACCTCGAACTGATGCGCCATGTCCTCGAGCATGGAGCGCGCAAGACCGACCGTACCGGGACCGGCACTCTGTCGGTATTCGGCCACCAGATGCGCTTTGATCTGGAAGCCGGTTTCCCCCTGGTAACCACGAAAAAACTGCACCTGCGCTCGATCATCCACGAGTTACTCTGGTTCCTGAAGGGCGACACCAACATCGCCTACCTCAAGGCCAATGGCGTGTCGATCTGGGACGATTGGGCCGACGCGCAAGGCGAACTCGGACCGGTATACGGCCACCAGTGGCGCTCCTGGCCCGCGCCGGACGGCACGCAGATCGACCAGATCGCGATCATCCTCAAGCAGCTGCGCGAGACACCGGACTCGCGGCGCATCATCGTCTCGGCCTGGAACGTCGCCGATATCCCGCGCATGAAGCTGGCGCCCTGCCATGCCTTGTTCCAGTTCTATGTCGCGCCAGATGCACAGGGGCGAGCGCGCCTGTCCTGCCAGCTCTACCAGAGAAGCGCCGACATTTTCCTTGGCGTGCCCTTCAACATCGCGTCCTACGCCCTGCTCACCCACATGGTCGCGCAGCAGCTCGACATGGAGGTCGGCGATTTCATCTGGACCGGCGGCGACTGCCACCTCTATTCCAATCACCTGGAGCAGGTGCGCGAGCAGCTTGCGCGCGCGCCCTACCCGCTGCCTCGGCTCGAGATCACGCGGCACCCCCCGTCGCTCTTCGAATACGCCTACGAGGACTTCACCATCGTCGACTACCAGGCCCACGCGCACATCAAGGCCCCCGTGGCGGTATGAAGCCGAAAGTGGTGCTCATCGCGGCAGTGGCGCCCGAACGGCTGATTGGAGGGGACAACCGGATGCCGTGGCACATGCCGCGCGACCTCCGATTCTTTCGTCGCGCGACCTTGAATCACGTTGTGATCATGGGCAGAAAGACCTTCGAGTCCCTGGGAAAAAAGGCCTTGCCCAGGCGCAAGAACGTTGTCGTAACCAGGAATCCTGACTACGACGCGCCGGGGTGCAAGGTTGCCCTTTCAGTCGAAAGCGCCATTGGCATCCATCCGGACGAGAAAGTCGTGTTTGTCATCGGCGGAGGGCAAATCTATTCTGAAGCCCTTGGTCTGGCAGACGAAATACTGCTGACCAATATCGTGGACACGAATCCGAACCTGAAGCTGTTTCCACCCTTCAGGGGAGATACCTATTTCCCTCGGTTCGAATCGGCGAAATGGCAGCTGGTCAAACAGGGGCGCATGTATCGTGCCGCAAGCAGGACCCCGGTTCAGGACGGTTTGGACCATGGCGGGCTCTACATGCAATTTGTCCGATATCGGGCAAACAATTCACAATTGACAGGCGAACCAACATGAGCGGTGCAGGTTTTCACGTCCATGGTCCTCATGACCACGAAGTCGAGCATGCCGCCCACGGCAATGACGACTTTGCCAGCCGCATCGCGGTCATGACTGCGATCATCTCGACCGTCGGCGCGCTTTTCTCCTACCAGGGCGGCGCGACGCAAAACGATGCGATGGTTGCCAAGAACAACGCAGCAATTCGCAAGACCGAGGCGTCGAATCAGTGGAACTACTACCAGGCCAAGAGCAACAAGCAGAATCTGGCCGAGTTGGCGGCAGTACTGCCCGGCGTTGACGTCGACAAGTACCGCAAGGAAGTCGCGCGCTACAAGGAAGAGAAAGAGGTCATCAAGAAGGACGCCGAAAAGCTTGAAGCCCAGGCCAAGGAGTTCGACGAGAAGGCAGATCGGCTGATCCATTTGCACCACCGCTGGGCGCAGGCGATGACACTCATGCAGATCGCAATTGCGCTGGCTGCCATCACGCTGCTTACACGCAAGAGGTGGATGCAAATCGCGGTGTACGCGGCCACCGCCGGCGGCGGGGTGCTCGCCGCGATGGCGATGTTGCACATGTGACACGCCCCTGCTGCTCCGGCGCAGAATTTTCCGCAGCCTTTCCGCGATTCGCCTTACACTTCGCCGGCATCGCGGCCACCCCAACAGCGGCCGCTTTTTTCATTGTGTTGTCAGCGGAGATCTGTCGATGAAATTCAACTTCCCGGTATTCATCATCGACGAGGATTTTCGTTCCGAGAACGCCTCGGGGCTGGGAATCCGCGCGCTGGCCGATGCCATCGTGAAGGAAGGCATGGAGGTGCTGGGAGTGACCAGCTACGGCGATCTCTCGCAGTTCGCCCAGCAGCAGTCGCGCGCCTCGGCCTTCATCCTGTCGATCGACGATGAGGAGTTCACGCCCGGCCCCGAGCTTGATCCGGCGCTGGTCAACGTGCGTCACTTCATCGAGGAGATCCGCTTCAAGAACGCGGAGATCCCGATCTACCTGTACGGCGAGACCAAGACCTCGCGCCACATCCCCAACGACATCCTGCGCGAACTGCACGGCTTCATCCACATGTTCGAGGACACGCCGGAGTTCGTGGCGCGCCACATCATCCGCGAGGCACGTTCCTACCTGGACGGCCTTTCGCCGCCGTTTTTCCGTGCGCTGACACACTACGCGCAGGACGGCTCCTATTCGTGGCACTGTCCGGGTCACTCCGGCGGCGTGGCCTTCCTGAAGTCTCCGATCGGGCGCATGTTTCACCAGTTCTTCGGCGAAAACATGCTGAGGGCGGACGTCTGCAACGCCGTCGAGGAGCTGGGCCAGTTGCTTGACCACACCGGCCCTGTGGCGGCGTCGGAACGCAACGCAGCGCGCATTTTCAATGCCGATCACTGCTTTTTCGTCACCAACGGGACCTCGACCTCCAACAAGATGGTCTGGCACGCGCACGTGGCCGCGGACGACATCGTGGTGGTGGACCGCAACTGCCACAAGTCGATACTGCACGCGATCACCATGACCGGCGCGATCCCGGTCTTCCTGACACCCACACGCAACCACCTGGGCATCATCGGCCCGATCCCGCTGGACGAATTTCGCCCGCAGACCATCCAGAAGAAGATCGACGCAAATCCCTTCGCCAAGGCGGCACAGGCGCGGAACCCCGGCCGCAAGCCGCGCATCCTGACCATCACCCAGTCGACCTATGACGGCGTGGTCTACAACGTCGAGATGCTCAAGGAAGTGCTGGGCGACGCGATCGACGTGCTGCACTTCGACGAAGCCTGGCTGCCGCACGCGGCCTTCCATGATTTCTACCGCAACATGCACGCCATTGGCCGCGACCGCCCGCGGCCTAAAGCACCGCTGGTCTACGCCACGCACTCGACGCACAAGCTCCTGGCGGGGATTTCGCAGGCCTCGCAGATCCTGGTGCAGGAGTCCGAGACGCAAAAGCTCGACCGCCACATCTTCAACGAGGCCTACCTGATGCACACCTCGACCTCGCCGCAGTACGCGATCATCGCCTCGTGCGACGTCGCCGCGGCGATGATGGAGCCGCCTGGCGGCACCGCGCTGGTCGAGGAATCGATCGCCGAGGCGCTCGATTTCCGCCGCGCCATGCGCAAGGTAGACAAGGAATGGGGCCGCGACTGGTGGTTCCAGGTGTGGGGCCCGACAACGCTCATCGCCGACGGCATCGGCTCGCGCGAAGACTGGATGCTCAAGGCCAACGACAAGTGGCACGGCTTCGGCGACATCGCCCCGGGCTTCAACATGCTCGACCCGATCAAGGCCACCGTTGCGACCCCGGGGCTGGACGTGACCGGCAAGTTCGCCAAGACCGGCATTCCTGCGTCCATCCTCACCAAGTTCTTAGCCGAGCACGGCGTGATTGTCGAGAAGACCGGCCTGTACTCGTTCTTCATCATGTTCACCATCGGCATCACCAAGGGGCGCTGGAACACCCTGGTGACCGCCTTGCAGCAGTTCAAGGACGACTACGACAAGAACCAGCCTCTGTGGCGCATCCTGCCGGAGTTCTGCCAGGCGCACCCGCGCTACGAGCGCATCGGTTTGAAGGAACTGTGCCAGCAGATCCACGACACCTACAAGGCCAGTGACGTCGCCCGACTCACCACCGAGATGTATCTGTCTGACATGCAGCCGGCCATGAAACCGTCGGAGGCCTACGCCTGCCTGGCGCACCGCGACACCGAGCGGGTCGAGATCGACCAGCTGGAAGGTCGCGCCACCACCATGCTGGTCACGCCCTACCCGCCCGGCATCCCGCTGCTCATCCCGGGCGAGCGCTTCAACAAGACCATCGTCGAGTACCTCAAGTTTGCGCGCATGTTCAACGAGAAGTTTCCCGGCTTCCACACCGACATCCACGGGTTGGTCGAGGAAATCGTGGATGGCGTGCCGCGCTACTTCGTTGATTGCGTTAAGCAAAAGTGAGTACGCCCGGGGCGGGACCGCCCCCTGGAACGCCGGCGTCTGTTACAATCCACGACATGCGGCTGTAGCTCAGTTGGATAGAGTACTTGGCTACGAACCAAGGGGTCGTGGGTTCGAATCCTGCCAGCCGCGCCATACAATTCAAAGGGTTAGCTGCGAAAGCGGCTAACCCTTTTTCTTTGTTGCAGCCCGTTTGCTAACCGTGACGCCGCCGAGTAGCCGCCCACGCCCGACGATGGACCGGCGCGTCTTTGGCCGCTATGCCTGCGCCACCGCCCGCTCAAACGCCCCCAGCACTTGATCGACCTCGGCCTCGCCCATCGGCGAGGAAAGGCAGCTGAGTCCGCGGTTCGAGATGATGACCCCGCAGCACAGCAATTCCAGGTGCAGGCGGTCGAGCCAGGCGAACGCCGCGGCGTCCTGCGGCACGTCGCGATAATTCGTCAGCGGACGGTCGGTCGGCACGATCTGGAACAGTGACCCGTCACCGGTCGCCTGCGCGGCCTGCCCCGCGGCGCGGAAGATCGCGTTCAGGCCGGTTCGCATGCGCTCGCCCAAGGCATCCAGGCGCGCGTGCATTGCCGGGGTGAGTTTCGCGAGCGTAGCCAGGCCGGCCGCCGCCGAGAGCGGGTTGCCGCTGTAGGTGCCACCCGAAATCACCCGCGTGCCGGCGCCCGCCGGATCGAGCAGCGACAGGATGTCGGCGCGCCCGCCGATGGCGCCGATCGGCAAGCCGCCACCGATGATCTTGCCGAAGGTCGTCAGGTCGGGCTTGCCGCCGTAGCGGCCCTGTGCCCCGGCCTGCCCCAAGCGATAAGCGATGACTTCGTCAAAGACCAGCACGATGCCGTAGGCGCGCGTGATCTCGTGCAGAAAATCGAGAAAGCCGGGCTGCGGCAGCACCATGCCGGCGCGGTTCGAGAGAGGCTCATAGAGCAGCGCCGCCAATTGCCTGCCATGCTGCGCCAGCAGCCGCTCGACGCCGCTGCGATCGTTGAACGGCAACACCACTACTTCGTCACCTACCCCGCTCGACAGGCCACCTGAACTCGGCACGCTCTTCGGCGCCTCGGCCGTACCCCAGTTCGCCGGCGTCGACGAGAAGCTCATCTGCACGTAGTCGTAGTAGCCGTGGTACGCCCCCTCGAACTTCGCGATCCGGCTGCGGCCGGTGAAGGCGCGTGCCAGCTTCACGGCCATCATGACCGCCTCGGTGCCGGAACTCCTGAAGTGCACCTGCTCGACAGAGGGCACGCGTTCGCGCATCAGCCCGGCCAGCGCCACCTCGGGTTCGGCAGGCTCGGAGAAACTGACGCCGCGTTCGACCTGGGCTACGATCGCGGCATTGACATCCGCATCGGCATGGCCGTGAATCAACGCCGTCATGTTGTTCAGGCAGTCGATGCGTTCGTCGCCATCGACGTCGATGAGGCGGCAACCGCGCCCGGAACGCGCGTAGATCGGGTAGGGCTTGAAGCGGTAGTGCAGCCGTGAGGTGGCGCCCGGGATCAGGTGGGCGGCTTGCGCATTCAGGCGCGCAGTGGCCGAATCGGGTTCGAGAAAGCGTGCCGTTTTGGCACGCATGAGCGTGTTGTCGTTCATTGGCGCACTCCCTGCCTCGGCTCGGCCGCCTGCATCAGCGGCCAATGTTCCCATACCGGGCAACACCCGTCCAGCAAGCCTTCGTCGGCGCTTATTGCCACTCAGGTCAGCGTGGCGGTTGGCGATTGATCGTCCAGTCATAGGGAACGAAACTGACCGCGTAGTCAGGTGGAACAGTGCGCCCAGCCTGCTCTGCGGCGTACTGCGCAAGCGAAGGCGCACGCGCCAGGAAGTCATCGGGATAGAACCTGAGAATCTCGGACAGTCGCACGGTTCGGGCCGCATCGTCGACCGTGAAGTTGCGTGACTCGGCAAAAAAGCGCCGCGTTTCCCGCGCCAGTTGTTGTTCTAGCTGTGCGGCTGTGAAGGGTTCGCGCGGCAGCCGCGGGCAGCTCACCGCCATGCAGTTGAGCGCGAAGTGGATGCGCTCTTCGCCGAGCGGGCGGATCACCTTGTTCTCGTAGTCGTAGAGTGAAATCTCCGTGCCGCCGACACTCAGTTTGCGGCGATAGAAGAAGTCGTAACGCTCGCCGAAGCTCGCCAGCGTCTGCGGGATACCGGCCTCGAGCACGTTGTACATGGCCAGCGCGTTGTAGGCATTGAGATGGTAGGCAATCACCGCCGCGCGGCCGGCGAAAAGCTCCGGCCGGTTATTCGGACCGGTGGCATATATCCACCCGACGTAGCGGTCGAGGTCGGCGCGATCACGCGCCAGGCCCACGAAATCCACGCGCCCCTCGGCGTCGACATGGCGTGCCAATACCCGCGACCAGGACTCGGCGACCGGGGACAAAGACGCCACAGGCTGCGGTGCCCGCACCGCGGTCGCGCAGCCGAAAAAGAGCACCGTGGCCGCAGACAGCAGCACGGCACGAAAGATGCATACCGTCATGCCGAGACCGCCTGCGCGACACTTCGCTCTTTGTCTGGCGCACGCTTGGCGCGGCCGCGCGCCGTCTTGCGGCTATGGGTCACGCCCACGAATTCCGGTATCGCGCCCTCGAATTCACCACTGAGCGGGTTCCAAAAACGCAGACTCTCACCGCTGCCGAAGGCGATCGGCTTGAGCAGGTAGCTGTCGCGCTTGGCATTGTGAACGCACATCGACACCGGCCCGTCGCCACTCGCGACCATGAAGGCGCAGGCCTCGACGCGGTCGTGTTCCAGGTGGCAGGCGTCCATGAAGTTGTGGATGAAGAAAGACAATTTATGGACCTGGCCCCGACCTCGAACCAGATCGGTCTTCATGCGCCAAGCCAGTCGCGTCAGCCAGCCCAGGCCGGAAAGCAACACCCGCGGACGACTGAGCGCCCAGCCCAGAATTCCGGCGAGTGTACGCAAGGGGCGGGCACGGTCGAACTGGACTGCCACAAGCTCGTCAGAGATGCGCTGCACGAAGTGTGGCTCGGCCAGCAGATCGTGCATCCGTCCGCCGGCGATGAGCCCCAGCGCATAGCGATTGCATTGGCTATGGCCGGTGCCAAAGGCGTCGAAATTCAGCGGCGCACCGGCGCCGCGGCTCAAGCGCGCAGCGACCGACGCGATGCTTATCTCTGCGCCGCGTGCGAACAGGACGCCGCGCCCGGTTTCGGCTTGCAATTGGAACGAGGCGAACCTGACCACATCGCTGTGCGCGACGAAAAAACCGGCCAGTGCATCGATTGCATGAATGTTGCCGTCGAATACGGTCGTGTTGAAGATGACCGCAAGCGGCAGGCCGCGCGCGCGCTCGATGTATTCGAGGCGCAGCGCATTGAGTTCCTCTTCCGAAGAAAATCCCATGCGCTGCTGCGTCATGTCGACGTGGAACGCGACATCCACCAGACCGACCCCGGCCAAGGCGGCCAGGAGTTCGCGCGAGGCCAGAATGCCGTTGGTGAACAAGGCCGGTCGCATGCCCTTGTCGCTGACCCGCTTGACGATCGCCAGCAATTCGTCGCGTCGACGCAGCGTGGGGTCACCGCCGGTGATCTGGACGTCGGTATTCGGCCCGTAGTGCGCGGCAATCATGTCGATGCGGCGGAACACTTCGGCAAGCGGGATGTCCTTGAGCGCCTCCGAGCTTTCCGACAGGTAGCACAGGGTGCAATCAAGATTGCAACGTTGAGTGATCTCCAGCGCGACGCAACCGACCGCCCAGCGCCGCCCCATCTGCTGGCCCGGGTGCCACTGCGCGGTCTGGCGCATGCGCTCGCGCGCCCTCATCAACGGTGACGCCGCCCCCGGTAGAAGCGCCTCGGGTCGATGCGCGGCCAGCTGGGCGGCACTCATGAACGGACCGCTCATGGCGACGCCCTGCTTTGCGCAATCGGCATTTGCGCCGGGCCTGCGATCACCTGGCCTTGATTTGCGGGCCAGCTCAACGCGCGAGGACAGCTTCGGCGATTCCGGCGAGCGCCTTGCGCATGTTTTCCACCACCGGGCAGCTGGCGGCACGATGCCGCTGTGCAAGATAGGCCGGATCGTTGTAGCCAAGCCATACCTGGCCTCCTGCGTCTTCCCACACCAGGGCCTTCAAGGGCAGATCGATGGCGGCTGACTGCGCGCACTCCATCAAGGGTGTGCCCCCTTGCGGGTTGCCGAATATCAGAAGTTCGGTCGGCCGCAACGTGCGACCGATCTTGGCCGCTCCCCCCGCGTGGTCGATCCGGGCGAATACATTGAGACCGCGCTGCTTGACGACCTCTTCGAGCTTGCTCATGGTGTCCTTGGCGTTGTGCGGGCTTTTCAAGGCAATCAGGCCATCGGCGGCCGCGGCGGCGGACGAGAAGGCAAGCAAGACCAGGAAGATGACATTGCGCAGCATGGAGATTCCCCTGTTAATTGAGCGTGCCTCCAACGGCCCGCACCGGCGTCGGTGGTCGGGCGGATATACCCGAGGCTGATCGACAATCCGGTTTCATTACGTCAGCGGTCCGCGTTCGGATGCATTTCACGCGGCGATTTCAAGGCCACGCCCGATTCCCGGCTCAGTCCGCAGAAAGGCAACCCTTGAAGAGCCGTAGTCCGGCAGCATGACCTTGGCAGTGGACTCAGCGGTTTTGTCGAGAAACGCGCATCGACAATACGGCTGCCGAAAGGGGTTTACTGTCCCGCCCACGGTGGCGGCGGGATCACGGCCGCGCCGCTCTTCGACAATAGAGCTTGCGCCTGTTCACGCCTGGCTGGGTCCGTGGCCGCTTCAGCCCAGGTTTGCTTCAGCAGGGCCAATGCGCGCAGCGCACCACGCGCTTCGCCCAACGCGTCGCCGGCACGCCAGTGACGCACGGCACCCGCCCGGTCGGCGCCCGCCCAGGCAAGCATTCCTGCCAGGCGATGTGCATCAACACCACTCTCGTCACCGCACTTCCTGCCATGCGCCATCGCGCGCGCCACCGCACGCGGCGCCGCCGCTGCAGCGGCTGCCTGCGCCTGCCCGCCGGCGGCGCGCGGGTAACAGGCGCCCAGCACGAGCGCCTCGGCCACGGCGATGAGCGGGGCGCTCGCCGACAGGCCGCGCATGAATGCGCGTTGCAAGAGTGCCTCGACCCGGGCCGACAGGGCAAGGACCGATTCGAAGTCCCCTTCCCAGGCATGGCAGTACATGCGGCGCGCGAGCGCGCCGGCCAGGAAGCGATAGTCGGGAACTGCCTCATAGCGGGCGCTGGCTGCTTCGAACAGTGCCCGCGTCCCCTCCATGCATCCCCGGTACTGCAAGGCCACCCCGGCGGCATTGGTCGCCCATGCCAGCGCGTGCGAATCGCCGACCAGGCGCGCGCGCTCCTCTTGCGCCTCAAGCAGGGTCATCCATTGCGGGTCGCCCTGCGAGCGCAAGACCAGATATAGGCTGCCGGTGGCCGATGCCCACAGGCGTTCATGACCAGCGCGCCCGAAATGCCCCCGCGCCGCCTCGAGTCGCGTCCTCGCCTCCTGCCACCGCCCGCCCGCGTAGTCGTGCAGGCCGGCCAGGTTTTCGACGTAGCCGGTCGCAATCGCGTCGCCCGAAGCGCGACCTGCGGCTGCCGCGCGCGCATGCCAACGCGCGGCGCTGTGTCGCAGGCCGAGCGTGTCGGCGACCGCACCGACCGATGCCAGGCCGATCGCCGCAGCGCGCGAATCGGGCGGCGCGTAATCCAGCATGGTCAGGATATCAAGTGCGAAGTACTGCGGATCGACGTAGTAGTCGATGTTGCCGACCAGTTCAAGCAAGCGCGCGATGACTCCGGCGTGCCGACTGACGTCGGCGCTTGCGAGGCGGCGCCCGGGCCCGCGCAGCTTCAGTTTCAGCCAGCGCGCCATGACGGCGGCGCGAGCGCCGGCCCGTGTGCCTGGCTGACGCACGCCCAACGCCTTCAAGGCTGCGCTCGCGCGCTGTCGTGCTGACTCGTGGCGACCAAGGCGAAACAAGGCCTCAGCAAGAGCCAACTCGATAAAAGCCTGTTCCTCGACATCGAACACCTTGCCGGCCGCCTCGGCCGCAGCTAGCACGCGTTCGTAGAGCACCAACGCTTCCTGATCCGCGGCCAGGCGCGCTGCGTCGTCGGCGATCCGGTGCAGGTGTATCAATGCCTTGCCCCAGTCCCCTGCGGCGGCGCGATGATGGGCCAGTGCCGCGTCGTGAAACCCGGGGATGCCCTCTGCCACCTGCTCTTCGATGGCACCAGCCACCCTCGCGTGCAATCGCTTGCGGGCGTCGGCGACCAGGCTCGCGTAGGCAACCTCGCAGGTCAGGGGGTGGTTGAAGCGCCATGTGCGCCCGGGTGTCTCGGATACACGGGTGACCAGGCCGTCTTGCGCCAGCGCGGCAAGCGCGTCGTCACAGTCCCTCTGCAGCACGATTTCAAGGATCGTGACATCGAAATCCCGACCGATGACCGCCGCCGCGCGCAGTGCGCCCTGCGCAATTTCGTCGAGGCGATCGATGCGCGCCTGGACGATCGCCTCGATGCTGCCCGGCAAGGACAGCTGGCCTTCGTGCGTACCGTCGGGTTTGAGCAACCGCTCGTCGGTGGTGGCTAGCACAGCGTCGGCCAGTCCGGCGAGAAACAAGGGATTACCGGCGCCACGCGCAAGGAGGACATCGAGTGTCGACGCAGTAACGGTCGCACCGCCTAGACGTGCCGCGACGAGCTCGCGCGCCGCCGCGTCCGGAAGCGGCGCGACACGCACGCGACACACCGCGCTCCCGCCCACCACGATGCGGTCGCAGAATTCATCCAGCGCTACTTCGCCGCTGCGGCAGGCTATGGCCACCGCGAAGCGCGCGTCCCTTTTCAGGGCCAGAAGGTGGAAGAGCAAATCGGCCGATGCATGGTCGGCTGCGTGCCAGTCGTCAAGGACCAGAAGTACTGGCGCGTTACGCAGGCGCGCCTCCAACAGTCGAACCGCCGCCAACCGCTGCCCCTGTGCCAGCGCCGCGCCATCCAGCGCATGCCGCATGGCGGCCTCGTCGTCCAGCAAGGGCAGTCCCAGCAGGGCCAGCGCATGCGGTATGGTCGAACGCGCTTCGTCGCCTGCCACTTCGCGCAGCATTGCGCGCACGCTGCGCGCCGCCGGTAGCGCCGCGTCGACGTCGTGCAGAGCCCGCAATGCGTCGCGCACAGGGCGCAATGGGAGCATCGCTCCGGCGGTCTGGCATTGCGCCGTTCCTACCTGTATTCCCGCCGTGTGCGCGTACGCGCCTAGCTCTTCGAGAAGGGAAGACTTGCCGATGCCGGCATCGCCTTCCAGGACCAGCAAACCGGCACCGCCGGTCGCCAGCCGGGCGAGAACGTCGCGCATTGCTGCGACCTCCGGCGCACGCCCGACAAGCGCCGCTGCGCGCTGGGCCAAGCGGGCTTTGACTTTTTCGACACGAAATAGCTTGACCCTGCCGGGGATTCCCTTCAACGAGTGTTCGCCCAGTGCCGTCGCGACCACGGCGGCACCAGCTTCACGCAGGATCGCCGCGCTGGCCAGCACGCTACCCGGCGCAGCCGCGGCCTGTAGTCGCGCGGCAAGGTTTGCGGTGTCACCGATGGCAGTGGCCGTGCCGTTCCCGGCCGCACCGACCCGACCGAACACGACCGGCCCGTGGTTCAGGCCCACGCGCAGGCGCACGGCTTCGCCGGGCGGCAGACTCGCCCATTTGTCCGCCGTCAGTTCACGCTGGATCGCGAGGCCCGCCCGGCATGCCGCCAGGGCGTGATCAGCACGTGCCAGAGGCGCACCGAACAGCGCCATGAAGCCATCGCCCAGGAACTGATTGACCACGCCGTCGTGGGCCTGCACGATGCTCCGCGCGCGATCGAAGAATTCGCCCACCACGCGGTGCATCGCATCCGCTCCCAGGCGCGCTGCCAGAGGTGTCGAGTCGACCATGTCGCAGAACATCACGCTCACTTGCCGCAGCAACGCCTCGCCTTCCGTCGGCCTGCCGGCGAGAGGCGCGCCGCATTCGCTGCAGAACTTGTGATGCGTCGGGTTGTCGTTTCCGCAGGCGGCGCAGGGCATTTTCCAGGCAGTCGCAGGTCGCCGCGGGTGTCCCGCAGGTCGAGCAAGCAAGAGTACCATCGCCAATTCCAACCACAGGGGGAACCGCCGTGAACATGTCAATGCGCCGCACCATTCTTGCCACGTCCGTCGCAGCCGCGCTCACCGGCGTCGCCGCAATGCTCGCCGGCCCGTCGCTCGCCAAGAGCCCGATCCCGGCGCCGCCCTGGGGCGCTGGCGACGAGCGCGGCATGGCCAACCAGATCGGCCCGGGCACCTACGCCCGTTGCGTACCGCATCTCGCCAATCCAAAGGCGCGCACCTACGAGGTGTCGCAGGTCCGTTCCGGCACCATGCCCATGTCGCCATTCGCTGGCAACTACACGCCCAAGGCCAAGGCGTCTTCGACGATCCCCGGAACGGGGCATTTGTTCAATGCCGAGACCTTCAACGAGAACGTCGAACCGGGCCAACAGGGCACGCAGTTCGACGCACTCGGTCATTTCGCCTATTTCAAGACGCCCTGGGACGGCAAGGGAACGCCGCCGGTCGATTCGGCGATCTATTACGGCGGCTTTACGCAAAAAGACGTCAAGCCCACCCCCGAATCGCCACTCCTGAAACTGGGAATGGAAAAGGTGCCGCCGATTGTCACCACCGCCGTACTGCTCGACGCCAAGGCCTTGCTTGGCCGTGGTCAGATGATGAAGGCCGGTGAGGTAGTGACTGCCGCCGATATCGAAGCCATGCTGAAGGCCCAGGGCCTGGCCAAGCGCGGCATCCTGCCTGGCGATGTGGTCTACATCCACACCGGTTGGGGGGACCTCTGGAAGGACCCGGACACCGACAAAACGTACTACACCAAGGCGCCGGGCCTAAGCTACGGCGCCGCGCAATACCTGGGGAAAAAGCGCATTGTCGCTGTCGGCCTCGACACCCCTTTCATCGACGCCGTCTCCGAGGGCATGCTGGCAGGCAAGGGTGCTCCGGCGCCGGATGCGCCGGCAGGCCTGCCCTTCTCGGTGCATCACCATCTGCTCACCCAGCTTGGAATTCATCATGTCGAGAACGCCAAACTTGATCAGATGGCGAAAGACCGCGTTTGGACCTCCTGCACCATGATCCTGCCGCTGCTTGAAAAAGGCGCAGCGGGTTCCGCGATCCGCCCGGTGTCCATCGGCGTGCCAGGAAGCAAGCGATGAAAGCATCAGTACGCATCGGCGGCGCCTCGGGTTTCTGGGGCGACTCCTCCATCGGCGCGCCGCAACTGGTCGAAGGCGGCGCGATTGACTACCTCGTGTTCGACTATCTGGCCGAGCTCACCATGTCGATCATGGCGGCGCAGAAGCAGAAGAATCCCGAGGCCGGCTTCGCGCTCGACTTCGTCACGGTGGCGCTCAAGTCCGTGCTCAAGGACGTGGCTGCCAAGGGGATACGGGTCATTTCCAACGCCGGTGGGGTCAACCCCGCCGCGTGCGCGCGCCTGATCGAAAAGCTGGCCGCGGAAGAAGGCGTTCCCGTCAAGGTGGCCGTCGTCGAGGGTGACGACGTCAGCGCCCTGCTGCCCGCCCTGCGCGGTGAGGGTGTGGCCGAAATGCAGACCGGCAAGCCGCTTCCCGAGCGCGTCCTCTCGGCCAACGCCTATTTCGGCGCACTGCCCATCAAGGCCGCGCTGGACGCCGGAGCGCAGATCGTCGTCACCGGCCGCTGCGTCGATTCGGCCGTGACACTGGGGGCCCTGATGCACGAGTTCGGCTGGAGCCACGACGATTACGACCGGCTGGCCGCCGGCAGCCTGGCCGGGCACATCATCGAGTGCGGCGCCCAGGCCACCGGCGGCTTGTTCACTGATTGGGAGAGCGTGCCCGGCTGGGACAACATCGGCTATCCGGTTGTCGAATGCCTGCCGGACGGCAGCTTTACCTGCGGCAAGCCGCCCGGCACCGGCGGACTGGTCAGCTCCGCGGTGATCGCAGAGCAGATCCTCTACGAGATCCACGACCCCGGCAACTACATCCTGCCCGACGTGATCTGCGACTTTCGTGCGGTATCCCTGACGCAGACCGGCCCCGACCTGGTGCGGGTCAGCGGTGCACGCGGTCGCGCCCCGACGCCTACCTACAAGGTCAGCGCCACATACATGGATGGTTTCAAGTCGATGGCACAGTTGTCCATCGTCGGCTTCGACGCGCCGGCCAAGGCGCGACGCACCGGAGAGGCGCTGCTGGCTCGTACCCGCGCGCTGTTCGCGCGTGCCGGCCTGCCTGACTACACTGCTACCAATATCGAGGCGCTGGGCGCCGAGTCCGCGTTCGGCCCCCACGCCAGCGCCAACGGCACGCGCGAGGCGATCATGCGCCTGGCGGTGCGCCATCCATCCAAGGCGGCGCTTGAGATCTTCGCCAAGGAATTCGCCGCGCCCGGGACGTCGTTTTCGCCAGGCACGACCGGCGGCGGCGGCGGACGCCCGGACGTCGCCCCGTCGATCAAGCAGTACGCCTTCCTCATCGACAAGTCGCGCTTGAGTCCCGAGGTGACTTTCGGCGCGGAGCGCATGAACGTTGCAGTCCCGGCCGGGGTTGTCGCGCCCAAGGGCCCCGCCATGCCGACCAAGATGCCCCCTCACGACACCCTCGATTGGCCGACCGGCCCTGCGCTGATCCGCATCGCCCACGGCCGCAGTGGCGACAAGGGCGACATCTCCAACATCGGCATCATTGCGCGCAACGAGAGTGCCTGGGCCTTTCTGCGCGACTGGCTGACGCCGGAACGTGTCGCCTCCTACATGGCCTACGCTGTCAAGGGTCCGGTGACGCGCTACGAATTGACAGGCCTACGGGCGCTCAATTTCGTCTGCGAGGAAGCACTGGGCGGCGGCGGCATGGCATCGCTACGCAATGACCCGCTCGGCAAGGGCATGGCGCAGATCCTCCTTTCCATGCCGCTGCCGGATGAAGCCAAGGAGCTTGTGTCCTGAAACAATGACTACCGGCGGTGGGCTTGCACGCGTGACTTACGAAAGCCCCTCGACGTTGCCACCGACCGAGAATCGCTCGCCGCTGACATAGCGGCCGGCGTCGGAGACCAGGAAGAGCGCCGCGCTGGCGATGTCCTCGGCCTCGACCATGGTGCGCATGGACACGCGCGAGAGCGCATAGTCCCTTTGCTCCTCGAAGGAGATTCCGCGTGCCTGTGCCTTGGCGGCAAGTACGCGATCCTGGCGCGCGCCGGCCACCACGCCTGGCAGGATCGCATTGACGCGGATGTTGCTGGGTCCGAGTTCGATGGCCAGCGATTCGGTGAGCCCGATGACGCCGAACTTCGACGCCGCATAGGCGGTACGCAGCGGAAAGCCGAACTTGCCGGCCGCTGACGACAGATTGACGATCGAGCCGCCACCGGCGGCCTTCATCATCGGAACGGCACGTTGCAGGCAATGAAACATGCCGGTCAGGTTCACTTCCAATGTGCGCGACCACTCGGCCGGGTCGAGGTCCTCGATCGCCCCGGTCGGGCCGCCGATGCCCGCGTTGTTGACCAGGATGTCCAGCCGCCCGGAAAAGCGCCGCCCTGCCGCCGCAAAGAACGCGTTCATGTCCTCGGGCCGGCTCACGTCCGCGACCTGGCCGTCGAAGCCGGGAATCTGGCGAGCCGCCGCAAGCGCATCGGCATCCACGTCGCAGACCTGCACTTGCGCACCCGCCGCGGCGAATGCGCGCGCGATCGCCAATCCGATTCCAGCCGCACCCGCGGTGACAACCGCGGTTCGGCCGGTTAAATCAAGTTTCATCGTGGCTTCCTCCCTTGGCCGCGAGCTTATACGAGCGCGAAGCCGAGTAAACTCGGTCACCGGGCCCAAGTTCTTGGTTACCCGGTCTGGTGCGCCATCCCGACGCGTGCCGCCGTGGTCCAAGCCAAGCGCTCATCCCCTGCTGTTCCCGGAAGGATTGGAGCCTTGCCATGGAAATCTTCGATTACGAAAACGTCCTCCTCTTGCCGCGCAAGTGCCGCGTCGACAGCCGCTCGGAATGCGATGCCAGCGTGGAACTGGGCGGTCGGCGCTTTCGGTTGCCGGTGGTGCCGGCCAACATGAAGACCGTGGTCGATGTGCCTATCTGCCGCTGGCTGGCCGCCAACGGCTACTTCTACGCGATGCATCGCTTCGACACCGACACGGTCGCCTTCGTGCGCACCATGCGCGAGGCCGGTCTGTACGCGTCGATCTCGGTAGGCGTCAAGGATGCGGACAGGAAGTCGGTCGACCAACTGGCCGCCGAGGGCCTGGTGCCGGAGTATGTGACCATCGACATTGCGCACGGCCACGCCGACAGCGTCAAGGAGATGATCGGACACATCAAGGAGCGCCTGCCGGCAACCTTTGTCATCGCTGGTAACGTCGGCACGCCCGAGGCCGTGATCGACGTCGAGAACTGGGGCGCGGATGCCACCAAGGTCGGCATCGGCCCGGGCAAGGTGTGCATCACCAAGCTCAAGACCGGCTTCGGCACAGGCGGCTGGCAACTGTCCGCGCTCAAGTGGTGTGCGCGGGTCGCGACCAAGCCCATCGTCGCCGACGGCGGCATTCGCGAGCATGGCGACATCGCCAAGTCGATCCGCTTCGGCGCCACCATGGTCATGGTCGGCTCGCTCCTGGCCGGGCACGAGGAATCACCGGGCCAGACCGTCGAGGTCGACGGGCGGCTCTTCAAGGAGTACTACGGCAGCGCCTCGGACTTCAACAAGGGCGAATACAAGCATGTCGAAGGCAAGCGCATCCTGGAGCCGATCAAGGGCAAGCTCGCCGACACCCTGATCGAAATGGAACAGGACATGCAAAGCTCGATTTCGTATGCCGGTGGCCGCAAACTGATGGACATCCGCAAGGTCAACTACGTGATCCTGGGCGGCGACAACGCCGGCGAACATCTGCTGATGTAGGTGGCGGAAGGTCAGGGATTCGAACCCTGGGATGCCTTGCGGCATCGCCGGTTTTCAAGACCGGTGCATTCAACCACTCTGCCAACCTTCCACGACCCGAATTGTCGCGCAAGTTCGACGGCGACGCCGCGCATCCTGGGTTCAGGGTTTCCCCCATGGTTTTTTGCTTGTTCGAACCCCATATTCCATCTCGTTCAGCGTGCAACTTCGCGCAGTTTTGGTAATCTAAGGGGTGTTGCACAACCTCTCAGTCGCCTTCAAGGAGACCTCGATGTCCGACCAGAACGTAGCCCAGATCGAATTCGCCAATGTTGGCGCGGTGGCGCGCAAGAATCGTGTCCTGCGCAACACCTACCTGCTGCTCGCCCTGTCGATGGTGCCAACCGTCATCGGCGCCTGGTTTGGTGTCACCTCGGGCCTGTCGCAGTCCATGCTCGCAAGCCCCGGCATCTCGCTGATCATCTTCCTGGTCGGCGCTTTCGGCTTCATGTTCGCGATCGAGAAGAACAAGGAGTCCGGCCTCGGGGTCGCACTCCTCCTGGCCTTCACCTTTTTCATGGGCGTGATGCTTTCCCGCCTGATCGGCGCGGTGCTGGGCATGGCCAACGGGGCGCAGCTGGTAGGAATGGCGTTTGCCGGTACTTCGCTGATCTTCTTCGGCATGGCCGCCCTGGGCACGGTGATCAAGCGCGACCTGACCGGCATGGGCAAGTTCCTGTTCGTCGGCGCGATGATCGTCTTCGCCTCCAGCCTGCTGATGTTCTTCTTCCCGGTCAAGGCCTTCATCATGGCCCTGGTCGTGATGATGCTGGTGATCTTCTCGCTTTACATCCTGTATGACATCAACCAGGTCGTCAACGGCGGCGAGACCAACTACATCACCGCGACCATGTCGATCTACATGAACGTCTACAACGTCTTCTCGGCGCTGTTGTCGATTCTTGGCATCACCAGCAAGGAATAGCTGCCGGAGAGTCCTACCTCTGAAGAAAAGGGCGCCTGCGGGCGCCCTTTTCTTTTTCCCGCAGGCCCTGCGACCGATGCCGCAGGGCGTGGTCATGCCGCGTCTTCAGGCGCCTTCGAAAAGCGCGATGGACTCGACGTGTGAGGTGTGCGGGAACATGTTGACCACCCCGGCGGCGGCCAGGCGATACCCGGCGGTTCCAACCAGGAACCCCGCATCGCGCGCCAGCGTGGCCGGACTGCACGACACGTAGACGATGCGCCGGGGAGGCCGCGGCTGCCCGGCCAGCGCCTTGACAAGTTCGATCGCGCCCTCGCGCGGCGGATCGATGAGGACCTTGTCGAACTCACCCCACTGGCGCACTTGCTCCTCGCTCACCCCGAACAGGTTCGCCGCATGCCAGCGCACTTTGTCGGCCAGGCCATTGGCGTCGGCGTTGACGGAGGCGCGGGTCAGAAGCGATGCGCTACCCTCGATGCCAACAACTGCTCGCGCACGCCGTGCGATGGCGAGCGTGAAGTTCCCCAGGCCGCAAAAGAAGTCCGCCACGACATCATCGGACTGTGGATCCAGCAGTTGCAGCGCGCGATCCACGAGGACCTGGTTGACCGCGTGGTTGACCTGGGTGAAATCGGTCGGCTTGAAGGCGATGCGCAGCTGGTGCGCGGGCAGATCGTAGGCCGGGTCGGGCGCGGCGGTGGGCCAGAACGGCACCGCGGATTCCGGGCCGCGCGGCTGCA
>JBJXGS010000077.1:0-4804 GCA_046160545.1 Burkholderiales bacterium | reverse complement strand
ACTCCAGCTTGACGGTGGAAAGCTTCAGTCGTGCTGCGCCGGGTGCGAGTTCACGCGCGCGGGCAAGTACGGCACCGAAGTGTTCGATCATGAGATCGTGGGTCGGCAGCGGGTAGCGCTGGGGCGGGATGACTTCAAGCGCTGCGGTGACATCTATGACGGTGTCGCCGTCGACTATTCCCAGGCGATTGGTGTTGAAGCGGCAGATGCGCATCGTGGATTTCTCCAGAGGGTTGGAGTGAAAGTTAGTGACGTCGCTCGCGCCACAGGCCCAAGGCCTGTTGCGCAGCCGCGTCGGAGAAAGAGAACAGTACCGCGTCTTCGGTGCTCGAGTGGCTGTGTTCGACCCAGCCCGGCAGGACGAAAAGGTCGCCCCGCGCCCAGTCCAGTGTACGTTTTGCTCCATCTGCGTCGCGAGTGACGGTGCGACCGGCCCCTTCGACGGCGTAAAAAACAAAGGACTCGGTCGACTGGTACGGCCTGCCTTTGAAGCCAGCCGGTAAAAGTTGCAGGTAAGCGGCCATGGTCGGCATGGCGTGGCCTCCGGAGGCGGGGTCCGCGTAATGAAGGCGCAGACCGTAGGCAGCATCGACCTTGCCCGCTGCGCGCAGCCAGTCAAGTGCAGCGCGGGCATCCTTGTAGGGGTATCGCATCTTCGAGCACAGCCGGGCATGCTCTGTCTGACGTGGCGGCAGCAGCGCTTGTGCCATTCCGGGCAGGGCGGTACAGGTTCCTGTATCGGCAAAGGGGTCTGGCGCCCCGGGAAACTGCGCGAAGGTACTGCCCAACAGGCGTACCAGCGGCAAATCCAGCCCGTCCAGCCAGACCATCGGCTCACCTCCCGGATTGGCGTGCTCGTGCCAAGTGAAGGCCGGTGTCAGAATGAAGTCGCCGGGCAGCATGTCCTGGCGCTCGCCATTGACAGCGGTGGACGCGCCACTCCCTTCGATGACAAAACGCAATGCCGCCTGGCTGTGGCGATGCGGCGGCGCGGTCTCGCCTGGCATGAGAAGCTGCAATCCTGCGTGGAGGGTTCCGGCGGCGCGGCTCTCACCCACGAAGGCGGGGTTTTCCAGCAGCAGGACGCGCCGCTCGGCCTCTTCGGCCGTGACCAGCACAGCCGATGCCTCTAGGGGTTCATGCCAGGCCTTGCGCGGCCAGTGATGAACTTGTGCCGCCGGGCGCGGTTGCGCGGGCAGCATGCCGCGCATCACGTTCCACAGCGGCACCAGGTGGGACCGGCCGACGTGCTGCGCGAAGGCATCTTCGTTCACGTGGTTGGTCCGCTCATGGTTTGGAAGTGTCCCTCTATCAGTGCGTGCGTTTCAGCTGCAATGCTGCGGCGCTTTTGCCCAATCTTACTGCCGAGGCGCCAACATACCGCTGTGTCACCCTACGGCAGTTGCCCGAAGCGCCTTGCCTGAATCCGGAACAATCCAGCATGCACCGGGTCGATGGTCACCCGCACCCAGCCCAGGTCGGGTGAGCCAAATACCTCCAGGCGCGTGACATTGGCGATCGATTCTCCCGCCTCGTCCTTGAGTGGTCGGTCGAGCTGATAGCGGTGCGTGTCGCCGTGCACGACCAGGACCGGGCGGCCAAAAGCACGCGCCGCGCGCGCCAGTTGCACGCGGAACTCGGCATAGCCGTCGCGCCAGCCCGGGCGCCAGGAGTGCTTGCGCGCCTCGTCACTCTCGAAATCGGGATTGGCCTGCAGGATCAGGACCACGCCGGCATGACTGGCCGCTGCCGCACGCACAAAGGCCGCTTCCAGCCAGGCGGTGTTGGCCTTGAGGCGCGCGTTGAACTCGCGGTTGTTGCCGTTGTTTTTCCAGTTGTTGTTGCTGCCCGGCAGGTTGAGCCCTACAAACAGCACGCCGGCGTGCTCCCAGCGAACGTTCTCGCGCCAGGCTGCATAGGCGCTCTGCAGATCACCCTGGCGGATGAGCGGCATGCGCCGGCGACCCAGGCTTTCGCTGCCGGCAAAGAAGATCTCCCGCAGTTTCGCCAGGCGCTCTTCGGGGTTGTACCCACCGGCGCTGCGGCGATGGCAGTCGGTCCATTCGTTGTCGCCGGGAATGAACACGAACGGGTGGCGAACCGCGTCAAAGTCGGCATGCCGGGCCCGGTACAGATCGTCGTCGCAGCGCGAACCACCGGATTTGATGTCGCCGGCGTGGACCACAAAAGCCAGCGCGTCATCGCGATTCATCTCGTCGATGATGGTGCGCATCGCATCGACTTCCCAGTTGTTGTAGGGCAGGTCGCCAAAGACGGCAAAGCTGGCCGCATGCGCTGCGCCGGGGGCGAAGAGCGCGGTGCAGAACGCCAGAGCCGCCCAGCGGGGCGCCAGCCGCATCATTGGCCTGCAGCCTCGCGCAGGCGATACACCAGTTCCAGCGCGTCGCGCGGGGACAGCTCGTCCGGTCGCAGGGCCTTGAGTTGGGCGATCAGCGGATGCTCTTCTGGCGCCTCCGCCTCCGCCACCGCGACCGGCGCGGCTGAATCACTGAACATGTCGCGTTGCGGGCGGGTCACGCGCGCCGACTCCTCCTCCAACACAGACAAGTGGCGGCGTGCGGCGCGGACGACCGGCGCCGGTACCCCCGCCAACTGCGCCACCTGCAGTCCGTAGCTCTGGCTGGCCGGGCCGTCGCGTACCTCATGGAGGAACACAACGCCGCCGGCGTGCTCGGCGGCCGCCAGGTGCAGGTTGGCGACCTCGCGATACTCCTCTACCAGGCGCGTCAGCTCGAAGTAGTGGGTCGCGAACAGCGTGTAGCTGCGATTGGTCTCAATCAGGCGCCGTGCGATGGCCCAGGCCAGCGCCAGGCCATCGAAGGTCGAGGTGCCGCGGCCGACTTCGTCCATCAGCACCAGACTCTTGTCGGTCGCCGCGTTGAGAATCGCCGCCGATTCGGTCATCTCGACCATGAAGGTGGAGCGGCCCTGCGCCAGGTCGTCCGCCGCGCCTATGCGGGTGAAGATGCGGTCCAGCGGGCCGAAGCGCGCCGCACGTGCCGGAACATAGGCGCCGGCGTAGGCCAACAGGGCGAGCAGAGCCACCTGGCGCATGTAGGTGGACTTGCCGCCCATGTTTGGCCCCGTGACGATGAGCAGGCGCCGGTCGTCACCGAAGGTGCAATCGTTGGGTACGAACCCGGTCACCTGTTGTGCTACCACCGGGTGCTGGCCAGCAGCGATCTCGAGTCCTGGCGCGTCGTCGAAGAGCGGTCGGGTCCAATCGAGCGCGTAGGCACGTTCGGCCAGTGCTGCCAGCGCGTCTATCCCGGCCACCGCGCGCGCTGCAGCTTGCAGTGCGGGCACGTGGATTGCCAACGCCGCGACGAGCTCTTCAAAAAGCAGTTTCTCGCGCGCCAGCGCGCGCGACTCCGCCGACAGGGCGCGATCCTCGAAGGCCTTGAGCTCCGGAGTGATGTATCGCTCGGCGTTCTTCAGGGTCTGGCGCCGCCTGTAGTCGTCGGGAACGCGCTCGCGATGGCTGTTGGTGACCTCGATGTAATAGCCATGCACGCGGTTGTACTCGACCCGCAGGTTGGCGATTCCGGTGCGCTCGCGTTCGCGCGCCTCCAGCGCCACCAGGAATTCCCCGGCGTTGGTCGACAACGTGCGCAACTCGTCGAGTTCGGTGTCCACCCCCGAGGCGATCACGCCGCCGTCGATGATGCGCGCCGCCGGCTCGCTGGCCACGCGGGCAAGCAGGTCCGCGAGCGCAGGTGGGGTCGCGAGGTCGCGCACCAGGGCAGCCAGCAAGTCGCTGTCGACCGGCAAACATGCCGCGAGTCCCGGCAATGCCGCCAGCGACTCGCGCAGCCCGGCCAGCTCGCGCGGCCGTACCGAGCCCAGTGCAACACGAGCGGCGATGCGCTCGATGTCCGAGACCGGCTTGAGCGCCATACGCGGCGCGCCAAAACCGCGGTCGGTCGCAAGCAGGGCAGCGATCGCACCATGCCGTTCCATGGCGGTCGCAGGGTCGCGGTAAGGATGGTGCAGCCAATGTGCCAGAAGGCGACTGCCCATCGAGGTGATGCAGGTATCCAGCGTGGCGAAGAGGGTAGGCGCGGGGGCGCCGCGCAGGGTCTCGGTGATCTCGAGATTGCGTCGTGTCACCGCGTCTAAGGTCAGGTATTGGTCACCAGACTCGACTGCGGTGAGCTGCAGGTGCTTGAGCGCCTGCCCCTGGGTGGCCTCTGCATAGCGCAACACCGCGCCAGCGGCGCCCAGTCCGGCCGACATGCCCACGCAACCAAAGCCGTCCAGGGTCGCGGCAGCCAGGCGCTCCAGCAGGAGCTTCTCGCCTGCGCGCGCATCGAAGTTCCAGGCGTTCTGCACAGTGCGTGCAGCGCCCGAATACTCTGCCAGCGCGAAAGGCGTCCCGTCGGGCACCAGGATCTCCGCCGGGCGCAGGCGCTCGAGCTCCTGGCCCAGGCGCGCCGGCGGAATCTCGGTCAAGCCCAGGCGCCCGGAAGCGACCGACAGCCAAGCTATTCCGATGCTGCGCTTCTCCGGCAGCACCGCGACCAGGAGCGCTTCTGCCTTGTCGGGCAAAAGCGAGAGGTCGGTGATCGTGCCCGGCGTGACCACGCGCACCACCTTGCGTTCGACCGGACCTTTGGAAGTTGCCGGGTCGCCGATCTGCTCGCAGATGGCCACCGATTCGCCCAGCTTGATGAGCCGGGCCAGGTACTGCTCAACCGAGTGCACGGGCACACCGGCCATGCGCACCGGCACGCCGGCGGATGCGCCGCGAGTCGTGAGCGTGATGCCGAGCAGGCGCGCGGCG
>JBJXGS010000076.1:0-10018 GCA_046160545.1 Burkholderiales bacterium | reverse complement strand
AGGCGCGCCGGCGTTACGACCTGTCTTCGCTTGCCATCGCCATCCATGCCGCGGCGCCCTGCCCGATCCCGGTCAAGCGCGAGATCATCGAATGGTGGGGCCCGGTGGTGTGGGAGTACTACGCCGGTACCGAGGGCAACGGCATGACCATGGTCGGATCGGCCGACTGGTTGAAGCATCCGGGCACGGTGGGGCGCGCGGTCATCGGCAAGCTCAGGATCTGCGACGACGACGGCAACGAACTGCCGGCCGGCACGCCCGGCACCATCTATTTTGCCGAAGGCCGCGCTTTCAACTATCACAATGACCCCGACAAGACCGCGTCGTCCACGCACCGACTGGGCTGGACGACTCTGGGTGACGTGGGCTATGTGGACAGCGAGGGCTTTCTCTTCCTCACCGATCGCAAGGCGCACATGATCATCTCCGGAGGGGTCAATGTCTATCCGCAGGAAGCCGAGAATCTTCTCATCACCCACCCCGCGGTGCTCGACTGCGCGGTCATCGGCGTGCCCGATGACGACCTGGGCGAGGCGGTCAAGGCGGTGGTGCAGCCGCGCGACATGGCGCAGGTCGAGGGCGATGCGGCGCAGACACTGGAGGCCGAACTCATCGCCTTTTGCCGCGCCAGCCTGTCGCCGATCAAGTGCCCGCGCACGGTGGACTTCGCCGCCGAGTTGCCGCGCCATCCGACCGGCAAGCTCTACAAGCGCCTGCTGCGCGACCGCTACTGGGAAGGCCGGACCAGCAAGCTGGTCTGAAGCGCGCGCCGTGTACGCCGGCAGGTACGCCACCAGCACTCCGGACCGGCCGGTCTGCATCATGGCCGGCGGTGGCGAGGCCGTCACCTATCGCGAATTCGACCGGCGCAGCAACCGCATCGCGCACCTGCTGCGCGCGCACGGCCTCAATCGCCTGGACCACTTCGCGATGCTGATGGAGAACACGCCACGCTTTCTCGAGGTATGCGCGGCGGGCGAGCGTTCGGGCCTCTACTACACCTGCATCAATTCCTACCTGACCGCGGGCGAGGTCGCGTATGTCGCCGACAACTGCGAAGCGCGGGCATTCTTCACGACCCGCGAAAAGCTGCCCATCGCCAGGCAGGCGCTGGCCGCCTGCCCGAAGGTCACCCTGCGTATCGTCGTCGATGCGCCCTCGCAGGACGGGTTTATGAATCTCGATGAGGCGGTGGCCGCGTATCCGGACCAGCCGATCAGCGATGAGGCCCTTGGTACGCCGATGCTGTATTCGTCGGGCACCACCGGGCGTCCCAAGGGCATCCTTCGGCCCCTGCCGGAGCAACCCCCTGCCCGGCAACTGCCGGTGTTCGAATTCCTCATCAAGCTGTGGCGCTATCGCGAGGGCATCACCTACCTGTCGCCGACGCCGCTGTACCACTCGGCACCGTTGGGCGCGGTAGCACTGACGGTGCGCGTCGGCGGCACAGCCATCGTCATGGAGCGCTTCGACCCCGAGCACTACCTGCAACTGGTGGAGAAGCATCGCGTCACGCACACACAGCTGGTGCCGACCATGTTCTCGCGCCTGCTGAAACTGCCGGCTGCGATTCGCAACAGGTACGACCTGTCTTCGCTGGAGGTTGCCATCCATGCCGCCGCTCCCTGCCCGGTGCAGGTCAAGGAGGCGATGATCGACTGGTGGGGTCCGATCATCCACGAGTACTACGGCGCCACCGAGGGCATGGGCTTTACCGCCTGCGACACTGCCGAGTGGCTGGCGCACAGGGGCACGGTGGGGCGCGTGCTCATGGGTGACCTGCATGTACTCGACGAGGCCATGCAGCCCTGCCCGCGCGGCACGCCGGGCACGCTGTGGTTCAAGAGCGGCAGCCCGTTCGTCTACTTCAATGACCCAGAGCGCACCGCGGCCAGCCGCTCGCAGGACGGCAGCATGAGCACGGTCGGCGACGTGGGCTACCTGGACGAGGACGGCTTCCTGCATCTGACCGACCGCGCCACCTTCATGATCATCTGCGGCGGCATGAACATCTATCCGCAGGAATGCGAGAACCTGCTGATCACGCACCCCAAGGTCGCCGACGCGGCGGTCTTCGGTGTCCCGGACGATGACCTTGGGGAGGTCGTCAAGGCGGTGGTGCAGGCTGCACCCGGCACGGCCGCAGACGCTGCTCTGGAGGCCGAACTGATCACCTTTTGCAAACTTCATCTGGCCTCGATCAAGTGTCCGCGCTCGATCGACTTCACCAACGAGCTGCCACGACTGCCCACCGGCAAGCTTTACAAGCGCGTACTGCGCGACCCCTACTGGGCCGGCCACAAAAGCCGGATCGTGTGATGAACCCAACCGCATTCCTGACCTGGCAAATCGGTCGCGTCAAGGTCACGCGCATCGTGGAACTCGAGATGCTGGGTGGCACGCGCTTCATCCTGCCGGATGCGACGCGCGAAGCCGTGGTCGGCATCGACTGGCTCAAGCCGCACTTCATGAACGAGGAGGGTCGCCTGCGCATGAGTGTCCATGCGCTGGTGGTCGAGACACCCAGCCGACGCATCGTCGTCGACACCTGCCTGGGCAACGACAAGGAAGGGCGCTCGGTGCCGCACTGGAACCGGCTGCAGACGCCCTTCCTGGCCGACCTGGCCGCCGCTGGCTACGCGCGCGAATCCATCGACACGGTACTTTGCACCCATCTGCACATTGACCATGTCGGCTGGAACACCATGCTCGTCGACGGCCGCTGGGTGCCGACGTTTCCGAACGCGCGCTACCTGGTGGCACGGGTCGAGTACGAGCACTGGCAAACGCGTACTGACGCGGAGCAGGCGCAGATCTTTGCCGATTCGGTGCAACCGATTTTCGACGCTGGCCTGGTCGACCTGGTCGACACCGACCACAGGGTCGCAGACGAGGTGCAGCTCGTGCCCACCCATGGACACACGATGGGGCACGTGAGCATCGCCATCGAGTCGGAGGGCGCAAGCGCGCTCATCACCGGCGACTTCGTGCACCGTCCCTGCCAGATGGCGCGCCCGCAGTGGGGATCGGCCGTCGACCACGACCCGGCGGCCGCGCGCGCAACACGCGCGACCCAATTTGCCGCGCTGGCGGGTGGGCCGACGCTTGTCATCGGCACGCACTTCGCCGCGCCGACCGCGGGGCACGTGGTGCGCGACGGCAAAGCGTTTCGATTTGTTGTGTAGCGGTTTCGAACTGCGCTATGCTGCGCGATCCTGTGGGAGTGCCTCTTCGTGATGCCTGAAACGACAGTTGAAGCCTGTGGGCCGGCGACCTGGGTTCGCGCCACCGTCGGCGACCCGTTCCTGCCGCTTGATCCCGCGATGCGCGCCGAGCTCGCCGGGGCGATCAGGATGCTTGATGCCGCCGAGCGCGCGGACCCGGTAAACCTGGAGCGCTCGAGATTCGCGCTGCCGACGATGGACCGACTCCTCGCCCGCGCCCGTGACGAGGTCAAGTCCGGCCGCGGCTTCGTCCTGCTGCGCGGCCTGCCTTTCGAAGACCTGTCGCTGGAGGAATTCACCGCCTGTGTGTGGGCCATCGGCACACGCTTCGGGCACTCTCTGTCGCAGAATGCCCAGGGGCAGTTGATCACCAGCGTCATCGACGCGAGCGGAGTGGACGCGACGCCGCGCATGTTTCGCAGCAACCTGGAACTGCGCCTGCACAGCGACATCACGGCCATCATCGGGCTGGCCTGCTGGCAGCCGGCGGCCACGGGCGGGCTTTCCTACCTGGCCTCGGCCGGGGCGATCCACAACGCCATCCGCGCAGCCAGCCCGCACTTGCTGGAGCCGCTCTACTGCGGCTACCACCATCACCGCGTGGGCGAGGAAGCGCCGGATGAGGAGCCGACCACGCCCTACCGGGTGCCGGTCTTCGCCTGGCGCTCGGGTCAGCTCTCGTGCCGCTACCAGCGCGCCGGCATCGCCGCAGGGCACAAGGGCCGCGGCGTGCCGCTGACCGACCTGGACATCGCCGCGCTCGACGCTTTCGATGCGGCAGCGCGCGCGCCCGAGAACCGGTTCGAATACAACATGCAGCGCGGTGACATGCTCATCATCAACAACTACGCGGTCCTGCATGCGCGCACCGGCTTTACACAGTTTCCGGAACCCGAGCGTGCACGGCGCCTGGTGCGGGTATGGATGGACGAACCGGGTTTTCGCGACGTGCCGCCCGAGTTCAACCTCATGCGGGGGAGCAACGGCATCCCCCCGCAGCCCGGCCGCGAGTGCACCTACGACTTCAAGGCCTTGTATGCGAGCGACCCGCGGGCCTCCGGCGGGGTTCCCAAACTGGAAAAGGTCTGACGCCATGGCCCAACGACGCAAACTTCTCAAGGCAGCCGGCATGCTGGCGTTGCCGGCGCTGGCGACCTCCGGTGCAACGCAGGCCCAGGCTGCCTATCCGAACCGTCCGGTGCGCCTAGTCGTGCCATTCGGCCCCGGCGGTGCCACCGACATCATCGCCCGACTGGTGTCGCAAAAGCTCACCGAACTGTGGGGCCAGAGCGTGGTGGTCGACTACAAGCCCGGCGCCGGCACGGTGCTGGGCACGGACTTCGTCGCCAAGTCCGCCCCCGACGGCTATACCCTGGGCATGGTCATTACCGCGCACGTGATCAACCCGAGCCTGCGGCCGGCCATGCCCTACGACACCGTGCGCGACCTCTCCGGCGTGTCGCTGGTGGCGATCTCGCACATCCTGCTTTCAGCGACGCCGGGGCTGGAAGCCAACAACCTGCGCGAACTGATCGCGCTGGCCAGGACGCGCCCGCTCAGCTACGCCACACCGGGCACCGGCACGGCGATGCACCTGGCCGGCGAATTCTTCAAGACCCTGACTGGGCTGGACCTGACTCACGTACCGTACAAGGGCGGTGCCGCCGCCTACCCGGACGTGATCGCCGGGCGCGTGCCGCTCATCTTCGACCCCATGTTCGCGACCATGGGCCACGTGCGCGCCGGCAAGTTGAAGGCCATCGCCATCACCTCGGCCGAACGCGCGGCCAGCAACCCCGAGATCGGCACCTTCGCCGAGGCGGTGCCCGGCTTCGATGTCAAGAGCATCACAGGCATCGTCGTGCCGTCGGCCACGCCGCGCGAGATCGTGCGCAAGCTGAGTGCTGATGTCGGCCGCGTGCTGGCCATGGCGGATGTGAAAGGCCGCATGGCCGAGATCGGCATGGAGCCCTCCCCGGTCACGCCCGAAGTCTTCGACGCCTTCATCCGCCGCGAGATCGAGCGCTGGGCGCCGGTGGTCAGGGCGTCGGGGGCGAAGGCGGGGGATTGATCTGTACAGGTCCGGTCGCGGGGTCTGGCCGCACCCTTTGCGTCCGCGCCTTCAATGCCGCGCTGAATCGCCTCGCTCAAGCCTGCAAGCGTCGCGCGCGCCAGGGATTCCAGCTCGGAATGCGGATTCGGCGAGACGCTGCTGACTTCGATCCTTCATAGCGCGCAGGTATCGTCTCCGTTCGCGTCCTTGGGCCCGAGCAGAAAATCGCACTCCCGCAGTATCGACAGTTCTTCGGGCGCGAGACCGAACAGTTTTCGCAACTGCGACAGACACTCCCCTTCCACTTGCCGCTACACCGCCTGGAATTCGGGCTTGTCTGGTGGGAAATACAGTGCGCACCTGCCCGACTCCTGGCCTGCTCGTGCTGGCCGCACTGTTGCCCTCGACGGGCTCGACTTTCCAGATGCCCTGCCCGCTACGGCGCCTCAGACATCCGGGCGTCTCAAGTAGTTATCCGAGCATCGGACCAAAGTGTCGGAAACTTTTACGATTGCGGCAGTGCAAGTGGCAGCGCAAGAGGGAGAAAGCATTTAAAATATTGATTTAGAACATTTTTTTGTGAATGGCACGCGACCTGCTTGTGGTACTGCAGATCAACCTTTTTGGAGGACATATGTTCAAGAAAGTTTTGTTTGCCATTTCGTTGCTGGTGTCGATGGGTGCCTCGCAGGCTGCGATTTTCAGTAATTCGATTGTGATTCCTGACAGCGTGATTTTGGTCAATTTCAACAACAGCGGACTGGATTGGGTTTACGCGGGCCCTGTCGGTCCAGATGAATTTGGCCCGGGTCAGATTGAATCTCCTTCATTCCGGGCTGCCGAAGGATGGCGCGCGGCAACTGCGACGGAATGGGCTGCGCGTCCGGATTGGGATGATTTCATTGTGCCCGGCAACCCTGGGGGCATCGTTTCTTCGGGGACTTTTTCCGACCATTCCGCATACTTGTTTGCCCCTGAATACTGGAGCGATTTCACCCATGTCGATGCGGGCGACTTCGAGGCAGGCAATGTGACCGATGGCGTGAACAATCCTTTGGTCCTGGGTGGCGTGCCAGAAACCATCTACGTTCGCAACAGCCGGAACAACAATGTTCCCGAGCCTGGCAGCCTGGCATTGTTGGGTCTGGCCGTGGCTGGGCTTGGGTTGATGCGTCGGCGCTCCTGAGCCGGTAATCGCATGCAAAAAAGGGCCTACGGGCCCTTTTTTGTTGCTGAAGGCTTGGCTCGCATTGGCGCAAGGAACTCGAACGCCCGCGCTGCAACAGCGCGCGCCAGGGGTTCCAGCACCGACAGCGGATACGGCGAGACGCTGCTGACGTTGATCTCGCACAGTACGTAGGTATCGCGGCCGTTGGCATCGTTTGGCCCGAGCAGGAAGTCGCAGTCCCACAACACCGGCAGTTCTTCAGGTGCCAAAGCGAACAGTTTTCGCAGCTGCGGCAGCCACTCCGCTTCCAGCTGCCGCTTCACGGCCTGGAATTCTGGCTTGTCCGGCGGAAAGTACAGGCGCGTGGTGGTGGCGGGAAACGCATCGCGCGGCGCGCCAGGTGGCGCGGGGCAGAGTGCGTTTACAGCCTGATGGCCAAAGCCTTGCACCGTGTCGTGCACCAGATAGCAGCGGATCATGCCTTCGGGCAGCCGCGACTGCCAGGCCTGGTCGATCATGCGCCCGTCGCCCGAGAAATAGCCTGCGCAGCGTTTGACAAATGCATCGAGTGCGAGCACCTCCTCGGGGCTGCCGCGCGGCGCTTCGCGGACGCGCACCTGCCTGACCGTTGCGCCGCTCGTGCCGGACGCGCTGTCGCTCGCCACGGGCTCGACTTTCCAGATGCCCTGCCCGCTGTGGCCGCGGAACTGCTTGAGCACGCGCGTCACGCCAGCCGCGTGATGCGCTTCTAGAGCAGCGCGCAACGCCTGCGGCGTGCCGTGCGCCAGCGTGCCCGGCGCGCTCCACGACAGCGACTGGGAATCGACCAGCACCTGCTTGGTACCGAGCTTCATGATCACGTCGGGGTGGGTGCTGACGTACACACCGGCCTCGGCGACCTCGCGCAGTAGCGCATCCAGGTGCGTGCGGTCGTGCCCGGCCTCGATCGGATTGACCCAGACCAGGGCGGCGTGCATCTGCAAGAGTTGCGCGCGCACCTCTTCACGAAAATCATCGTGGTAGACGACCGGCACGCCGGTGAGACCCACGGCGGCCAGCGCGGGGAAAAGCGTGGGGACCTTGCTGTTTTCCGGGGTTGCGCCGCGGCGGCGCTCGGCGTCGCCGTGATAGATCACAGCAACCCGGAATGGGCGGTCGGAAGAAGATGCGGAAGAAGAGTTTTTCGCGGTGTCCATGGGTGCTCCGGTACAAGCATCGCAGAACTTGGGCAGTTGGACACCGCCGATGCACCGGGAGTCTGCGCGATTCCCGAAACCGCATCGTAGCGGATCACGCAAAGGCACGCAATCGACATGATGTTTTATCGCATCCCTGTCTGCGGCCCGGCGCAGTTACAGTGTCGGCATCCTCGACTCACCCGTTGCGACCATGGCCTGCAAGTACGACGCCGTCCTCTTCGACCTGCTCACCGCCCTTATCGACTCCTGGACCGTGTGGAACCGCGCCGCCGGCTCGGAGGAAGCGGGGCGCCGCTGGCGTGCGGAGTACCTGAAGCTCACCTACGGTTGCGGCGCCTACCGTCCGTATGAATCGCTCGTGGCCGAGGCGGCCGAATCGGTCGGCCTGGGCGCTGCATATGCCGATCGGCTGGAAGCGGCCTGGAGCGACCTTGAAGCCTGGCCCGGAGTCGATGCGACCTTGATGGAATTGAAGAAGCGGCATCGCCTGGGCATCGTCACCAACTGCTCCGAACGTCTGGGCCGCGCAGCTGCGTCACGGATCAATGTGCCGTTCGAGGTCGTGGTCACCTCCGAGCGCGCCGGCTACTACAAGCCCGACCCGCGGCCCTATCGCCTGGCGCTGGACGAACTCGGACTGCCCGCTGGCCGGGTGCTGTTCGTCGCCGGCTCCGGCTTTGACTTGATCGGGACCTCCAGGGTAGGGATGGACACCTACTGGCACAACCGCGTGGGTTTGGCTCTGCCGCCTGGCGCACCGCGCCCCTTGAAGGAGTCGGCGGACATCACCGGGGTGCTCGGTCTGGTCTGAACCTCAGCCCGGGAATCGACTACGCCGCGCCGGCCGCGTGCGCTGTCACCATCTCCAGCACCCGCGCCCCGTCTTCGCCGACGATTTCGCTCTTGACGACCGCGAAGCTGCGCCCGGCATGGATTGAAGCGGACCGACAGGTGAGGGTTGCGCCGCGGCCCGGACTGATGAACCATGCGGAAAGGTTGGATAGCACTGCGTGGCGCGGCGCGGCCGCCATGGCGGTATGCGCAGCCAGGCCCAGGAGGATGCCGCCCTGCACATGACCGACACGGTTGGCCATGTGTGGCCCGAGCGTGACCAGACAGGTCGCCCCGTCGTCATCGGCTTCGGGAATGATGTCCCAGAAACGACGCAGGAAATTGGCCGAGCCTTGTTCCAGCATCGTATCGCAGCGCGCGAGGATGCGTGCTTCGCGTTCGTCAAGGTCGGCGGCAGCAAGTCTGGGCACATCGGCACGCGCAGCGCTTTGCCAGGGAAGCGGTGCCATGGTGCGCGTGCCGGGCGGCGGCGGCAGGCGCACAAAGGCAGCGTTGCCATGGCAGACGACCCGTCCGTTCATGGTCGCGGTGGCGCTGGAAAGCATCTGGCCCACAGCATCACCCTGGGTCAGGCCCGCAAAACGGCTCGCCACTTCAAAGTCGCCTTCGAGCGGAGCGCCGGTGAACTGCGCATAGAGTTGCGCGGTAGCGATGCGTTCGCCGGGTTGAATGAAAAGGCGCGTCGCGGTGCCAAGGCCCATGTCCAGGGTCATGAGAGCCGCGGTCAGTTCCATACGGCCGTGGCCGTCGTCGCAATGCGCCCCGAAAGGAGTGACGATCCGTGCGTCGTCGCGGCCGATGTGCGGCCAATTCGTGTCGAGAAAGTGCCCGGTAAAGGACAGGCCCGGGTTGCGGTCGCTCGCGATGCCGGCCAGCACGCGGGCACGGATCGCTTGGGCCGGGCTCAGTCGTCCACCCTGAAGCCAGAGGCCCGAATCACCGCACCCCAGCGTTCGTAGTCGGCCTTGAAGATGGCCGCAAACGCTTCAGGTGTCGTGCCGGTGGGCTCCACGCCCATGTTGCGCATGCGCTCGGCGGTCGCTGGCGCCTTGATGGCGGCGACGATAGCCGCGTTGAGGCGCCGCACCAGGTCCGGCGCCATGCCCGGTGGTCCGACCATCGCGTACCAGGCGCTGCCCTCGATGTTGTAGCCCTGCTCGCGCAGCGTGGGTACATCGGGCAGGGCCGGGGAGCGGCGCGCCGACGAAACCGCGATGGCGCGCAGCTTGCCGGCCTTGACCTGATTGGAGATGTCGGCCGAGGTCGTCGACAGCAGGTTGACCTCGCCGCCGATGGTCGCGGTGATCGCCGGTGCCGTGCCCTTGTAGGGAATGTGGGTCATCTCGATGCCGGCATCCTTGGCGAACATGAGGGTGAAGAAGTGCGGTAGCGAGCCGGCGGCGGCGGAGGCGAAATCACCGCGACGCGGCTCCTTCTTCACCAACGCCACGTATTCCTTGAGCGTCGTCGCCGGAACGTTGGCGCCCAGGGCGAAGGCGATATCGAAGGTAGAGATCTGCGT
>JBJXGS010000075.1:0-3834 GCA_046160545.1 Burkholderiales bacterium | reverse complement strand
AGTTCGAGCACGCCACCGGCTACAAGAGCGCCGAGAACATGCGTGTCTACGACGTGCGTGCCTATGAGGGCGCCTACGTGGCCGGCATGATCGCCGGCAAGATGACCAAGACCAACACCTTGGGCTTCGTCGCCTCGATCCCGATTCCGGAGGTGATCCGCAACATCAACGCCTTCACCCTGGGCGCGCAGTCGACCAATCCCAAGGTCAAGACCAAGGTCGTGTGGGTCAACAAGTGGTTCGATCCGGGCAAGGAGGCCGAAGCCGCGACTTCGCTCATCAACGGAGGCGCTGACGTGCTGCTGCAGAACACCGACTCCTCGGCTGTGCTGCAGACCGCCGAGAAGATGGGCAAGCTGGCCTTCGGCTGGGACTCCAACATGACCGCCTACGGACCGAAGGCGCACCTGGCCTCGGCCATCATCAATTGGGGCCCTTACTACAAAAAGGCCATCAAGGACGCGCTGGAGGGCTCCTGGAAGGTCGAGACCAACTGGTGGGGCATGAAGGAAGGCGCCATCGACGTGGTCGCGATCGGTGACATGGTTCCGGCCGACTTGAAGAAAATGGCCGAGGACAAGAAGGCCGAGATCAAGGACGGCAAGTTCCAGGTCTGGACCGGCCCGATGGTCGACAACACCGGCAAGGAAATCCTTGCCAAGGATGCCAAGGGCGACGACAAGTTCATCGCCGGCATCATGTTCTATGTGAAGGGTGTCGAGGGCAAGGTGCCCTCGGGCAAGTAAGCAGGGCGGCGCCGGCCGGCACGGCTCGGTGCCACCCGCCACCCCGGCGCGTGCGACTACGCGTCGGGCAGAATTATCTTGAGGGCCCGTCTGACGGACGGGCTTTTTTTCGAGGACGGCGATGACAGTCACGGCGATTCGCGGCGACTTCCTGCACTGTCTGGCCGACCCTGGCGAAGCGGGCGACGCCGGAGCGGTCGAGCATCTGCGCGATCACGTGCTGATCGCGCGTGACGGCATCATCGAGGCACTGCGCCCGGCCGATGCCACGCCGCTCGGGGCGGATGCGCGCGCGGTCGACCATCGTGGCCGCCTGATTGTGCCGGGCTTCATCGACTGCCACGCCCACTACCCGCAGGTGGACGTGATCGCCAGTCACGGCACCCAGCTTCTCGACTGGCTGGAGAAGTACACCTTTCCGGCCGAGCGTGCCTTCGCCGACCGCGCTCATGCCGATGCCGCGGCCGCTTTCTTCCTGGACCGCCTGCTCGAGAATGGCACCACTACCGCGGCTGTCTTCTGCACCGTGCACCCGGTCTCGGTGGAGGCGTTTTTCTGCGCCGCGCAGGCGCGCAAGCTCCGCATGATCGCCGGCAAATGCCTGATGGACCGGCATTGCCCCGAGTGGTTGCAGGACACGGCGCAAAGCGGCTACGCGGAGAGCCGCGCCCTGATCGAAAAATGGCATGGCCGCGACCGCCTGGGCTACGCGATCACACCCAGGTACGCACCTTCATGCACGCCCGAACAGCTGGCACTGGCAGGCCAGCTGGCGCGCGAATGTGCCGACACCTGGATCCAGAGTCACGTGGCCGAGAACCGTCGCGAGATCGCCTGGGCGCGCGAGCTGTTTCCGGACGCCGAAAGCTATCTCGCCGTCTACGACCGCGCCGGCCTCCTGCGCGAGCGCGCCATCTACGGCCACTGCATCTGGTTCGACGCGGAGGACCGCGCGCGCATGGCCAGGACCGGCGCTGCCGCGGCCCACTGCCCGACCTCCAACCTGTTCCTGGGCAGCGGCCTGTACGACCTGGCCGCAGCGCGCGCGGCCGGCATGCGCACGGGCCTGGCGACGGACGTCGGCGGCGGCACGAGTTATTCCATGCTCACGACCTTGGGCGAGGCCTACAAGGTGCAGCAACTGCAAGGCGCCACCCTGGTGCCGGCGCAGGCTCTCTTCCTGGCCACGCTCGGCGGAGCGCAGGCCCTGGGACTCGCCGATCGAATCGGCAACTTCCAGGTCGGCAAGGAGGCCGACTGCGCGGTGCTGGATGCACGTTCCAGCCCGCTCACGGCGCGACGCACCGGTCTGCGCGATGATGCGCTGGACACATTTTTCGCGCTGACCCTGCTTGCCGACACGCGGGTGGTAGTAGAGACTTACATCCTCGGTGAGCGCGCGGTGCGCGGGTGCGCTTGAAGGGGGAGGTTGGGTCGGCAGGAACGCGCATAATAGGTTTCATGTAAACACCAGCTTGCGAAAAGGGGGCCCCATGGAAGCCTTGGACCGAGTCACATCCGACCCCGGCATTGTCAACGGCAAGCCGTGCATTCGCGGGACACGTATCACCGTAAGGCGAGTTTTGGAAGCGGTCGCACTGTACCCCGACCGTGCGGAGCTCAAGCGCCAGTACCCGGAGTTGACCGATGAAGACATTGCGCAGGCGATCACGTTTGCGGCGCGCTATGTCGACCACGAAGTGGTGCCGCTGGAAACAGCTTGACCCGGCTGCTTCTTGATCAAGGTCTTCCGCGCGATGCTGCGGCCATGCTCCGGCAACACGGCCTCGATACACAGCACGTCGGCGAACTGGGGTTAGGCGCCGCGCAGGATCGTGAGATTGTGAGCTATGCGCTGCGTGAGCAACGCGCCATCGTTACTTTGGACGCGGATTTTCATGCCATCGTCGCGTTGTCGGGACAGCGCGCGCCGTCAGTGCTTCGTATCCGTCAGGAGGGGCTCCGCGCAGCCGCTGCAGCCCGCTTGATCAAGGACGTCGAAGCGACCGCTCGCGATGTGATCCGCATCGGCGCGCTGTTGACCGTCTCGGATCGAGCGATACGTGTGCACACCCTCCCGGTCATCGCCCGCAATACCTCGGGGAAGTAGGGCGGCCCGGCGAATCTACATGTCAAAGCGGGTAATCAGGTGATGGCCGCCGCGACATTTTCGTGCCAGCGTGGCGGGGCTCTTGCGGAACGGGCGACGCGCCCCCCGTCAACTACGGGATGAGTTACAGGTTCCCCGGCAAGTGCCTCTTCGGGGACCGGGCTGGCAGCGCTGGCACAGGTAGAGGCCGCGCGCATTCAATCACCAACGAAACCGGAAAGGCCGGTACTCCGCGCCATCCAGGTAGGTCTTCCTCAAGCTGGCCACCTGCAAGTCGAGAACTTCCGCGAGCGCCCGGCGCCGCCCGCGCCAGTGGAGCGGCCGGCGCCACTGCTTGTGGAAGGCGTGCACCAGCTTGTGACGCGCGCCGGACCGCAGGCGACCCTCTTTGTCCAGCAAAGGCTGGAACCCGCGACCGATCATTCCCAGCACGAGACGGTCGGCCGCCGGGGCGCGGAACTCCTCGATCAGATCAAAGATGAGGCTGCCCTGGTCGCGCTCCGAGCCGTGCATGATCCCGAAGTAGGGGTCGAGCCCGGCGCGGATCACCGCTTTCCACACCTCGCCGTAGAGCACCCCGTACACGTAGTTGACGGCGCTGTTGACGGGATCGGTCGCGTGCCGCGTGTGGCGTCGAGGGAACGCAAGGTCGCCCGGGATGAGGCTGCCGAACGCGGCCCAGTAACTGGCCGCCGCGCGCCCCTCGTAGCCCATGGCCGCGGCGCGAACCCCGGCGCTCGAAGAATCCAGTGCCGCGAGCAATTCCGCCAAGCCGCGGACATTCTCGGCACTCGCGGCGAGCGATCGGTAGGCCGCCTCGTCGGTCCGCTTGCGGTAGCGCGCGAAGTACCTGAGCACCGACGCCTGGTTGGCCACCTTGGCGGCCAGCATGTCGAGCCCCACCCGCAGCATTTCCGGATCGTTTCTGCGCAAGGCCTGCTGCCGCCGCAGGTCGGACCGCATACCTTGCGTCGGCTG
>JBJXGS010000074.1:0-3441 GCA_046160545.1 Burkholderiales bacterium | reverse complement strand
CCGAAGCATTGGGTGTTCCCGGTGCGCACGCAGATGGACGCCGCGTTCGGTCCCTGGCTCCTGGAGAAGCTCGGTGGATCCAAGACTGCTTGAAATCCTGGTGTGCCCGATCTGCAAGGGGCCGCTGCTGCATCGAAAGCAGGCCGGTGAGCTGGTTTGCCGGGCCGACCGCCTTGGCTACCCGATCAAGGACGGCATCCCGGTGATGCTGGAGGAGGAGGCGAGGAAGCTGCCGCCGGAAGAGGAAATCGCCTGAAGTTCACGGTCATTGTCCCGGCGCGCTTCGCATCGAGCCGGTTTCCCGGCAAGCCCCTGGCCGACATCGGCGGCAGGCCGATGGTGGTGCGAGTCTGCGAGCGCGCGCTGCAAAGCGGCGCGGCCGCGGTGGCGGTGGCCACCGATGACGACCGTATCCGGGATGCAGTCGAGCGCGCTGGCTACCACGCCATCATGACGCGTTCAGACCATGCTTCGGGCACCGACCGCGTCGCCGAGGCCGCGGCCCTGATGGGGCTCGGTTCCGACGAGGTGGTGGTGAACGTGCAGGGCGACGAACCCCTGATTCCGCCGCTACTCGTGCGCGAGGTTGCGGCCATGCTGGGCAGCCATGCCGAGGCGGCAGTCTCCACTGCCTGCCATCCGATTCACGACGCTGCGTCGCTCGACAACCCGAACGTGGTGAAGGTGGTGCTCGACCAGCGCGGCTACGCGCTTTATTTCTCCCGCGCGCGGATTCCGTATCCGCGCGAGGCGAGCGGCACCTGGTACCGCCACGCGGGGATCTACGGCTACCGGATGGCGTTCCTGCAGCGCTTTCCGCGACTCGCGCTCAGCCCGCTGGAGGGGACCGAAGCGCTCGAGCAGCTTCGCGTGCTTTGGCACGGCCATCGCATCGCGGTCGCAGTACACCTCGGGGACGTTCCTCCGGGGGTGGACACGCCCCGTGACCTGGAAGCGGTGCGTAGAATGCCCCTATGAGACTCATTCTCCTCGGCCCTCCCGGTGCCGGTAAGGGCACGCAGGCCGGATTTATCACGGCAAACTTTGGCATTCCCCAGATTTCCACCGGCGATATGCTGCGTAGCGCAATCAAGGCCGGCACCCCGCTTGGCCGGTCGGCGCAGAAGGTGATGGATGCCGGGTCGCTGGTATCGGACGAGGTCATCATTGGCCTGGTCAAGGAGCGCCTGACAGGGCCCGATTGCGCCAAAGGGTTCCTGTTCGACGGTTTTCCGCGCACGATCCCGCAGGCCGAGGCCCTGCGCGACGCTGGTGTCGGCGTGGACTACGTACTCGAAATCGACGTCCCGGCTGCAGACATCATTGCCCGGATGAGCGGTCGTCGCGTGCACCTCGCCTCGGGCCGGTCCTACCACGTCAAATTCAACCCTCCCAAGGTAGAGGGGCGCGACGACGTAACCGGCGAGCCGCTGGTGCAGCGCGACGACGACCAGGAGCAGACAGTCCGCAAACGCCTGGAGGTATACCAGGCGCAGACACGGCCGGTGGTCGACTTCTACCATCGCTGGGCTGCCGCGGCGCCGGCTGTCGCCCCCAGGTACCGCAGGATTCCGGGGCTCGGCAGCGTCGAGGTCGTGCGCGACCGCGCCATCGCTGCGCTGCAGGGGTAATCGCGGGCGTCGGTCCCCCGGTCCTCTGCTAAAATCCGCCCCTTTCCAGGGGAGAGTCTGAATGTCCGGTGGCCTCATTTTTGCGCTTGTGTGCGCCGTGATCGCGCTCGTCTATGGCGCGGTTTCCATCAAGTGGATCCTGGCGCAGCCCGAGGGCAACGAGCGCATGCGCGAGATCGCCGGCGCGATCCGCGAGGGCGCGAGCGCCTACCTGAACCGGCAGTACATCACCATCGGCATGGTCGGTCTGGTGCTCACGGTATTGATCGTCATCTTCCTCGACATGGCGACCGCGGCCGGCTTCGTTATCGGCGCGGTGCTCTCCGGGGCCACCGGCTACATCGGCATGAACGTCTCGGTGCGCGCCAACGTGCGCACCGCCGAGGCGGCCCGCACCGGGCTCAACGAGGCCCTCAACGTCGCCTTCCGGGGCGGCGCCATCACCGGCATGCTGGTGGTGGGCCTGGCGCTGCTGGGCGTGGCGGGCTATTTCGCCATCCTGTACGCCAACGCGCACGACAAGACCGACCTCGCGCACATCATCCATCCCTTGATTGGTCTGGGCTTCGGCGGCTCGCTGATCTCGATCTTCGCGCGGCTGGGCGGGGGCATCTTCACCAAGGGCGCTGACGTCGGCGCGGACCTGGTCGGCAAGGTCGAGGCCGGCATCCCCGAGGACGACCCGCGCAACCCGGCGGTGATCGCGGACAACGTTGGCGACAACGTCGGCGACTGCGCCGGCATGGCCGCGGACCTGTTCGAGACCTACGCCGTGACCATCATCGCCACCATGCTGCTGGGCGCGCTGATGGTGAAGACAGCCAGCGCCAACGCGGTGATCTACCCGCTGGTGATCGGCGGCTTCGCGATCATCGCCTCGATCGTCGGCACCTGGTTCGTCAAGGCGAAACCGGGCGAGACGAACGTCATGCCGGCGCTGTACAAGGGCCTCGCGTGGGCGGGGGGCATCGCGCTGATCGCTTTTTGGCCGATCACGCAGTGGATGATGGGCGACATCGTCGCCACGGTGCCCTTTGACATCGGCGGCGAGAAGAAGATGATCGGCGTCGGCCACCTCTACGGCACCGCCGTGGTCGGCATGGCGCTGACCGGGTTCCTGGTCTGGATCACCGAGTACTACACCGGCACGCAATACAAGCCGGTGCAGCACGTGGCGGCCGCCAGCGTCACCGGCCACGCCACCAACATGATCGCGGGCCTGGGCGTGTCGATGAAATCCACCGCCTGGCCGGTGATCGCGGTCTGCGTCGCAATCCTCGCCTCCTACAGCCTGGCCGGCCTCTACGGAATCGCCATCGCGGCGACCACGATGCTGTCGATGGCGGGCATCATTGTCGCGCTGGACGCCTACGGGCCGATCACCGACAACGCGGGCGGCATCGCCGAAATGGCGGACCTGCCTGACGCGGTGCGCAACATCACCGATCCGCTGGACGCAGTCGGCAACACCACCAAGGCGGTCACCAAGGGTTACGCCATCGGCTCGGCGGCGCTCGCCGCGCTGGTGCTGTTCGCGGACTTCACCCACACGCTGGAAGCCGCGGGAAAGAGCGTGTCCTTCGATCTGTCCAACCATTACGTGGTCGTCGGGCTGCTGGTCGGCGGCATGGTTCCGTTCCTGTTCGCCGCCCTGGCGATGGAAGCGGTTGGCCGCGCCGCCAGCGCGGTGGTGGTCGAGGTGCGACGCCAGTTCAAGGAAATTCCCGGGATCATGGAGGGCACCACCAAGCCCGAGTACGGAACCGCGGTGGACATGCTCACCAAGGCGGCGATCAGGGAAATGATGGTT
>JBJXGS010000073.1:0-19890 GCA_046160545.1 Burkholderiales bacterium | reverse complement strand
CTTTGCAGCCGCTTCGAAGATGAGTCTCGATTGATTGTGCATTGATGCGATCTGCCCCGCGGAGTCACTTATCAAAACGCGTGAAGCGAAGTGAACAAGTCGAGCGACAGAACCTGGTCGATCTGGGCTGCGTGCAAGCGCGAGGCAACAGTCAAAGTGCACACTATTGTAGTGTACACTATTTCCGTGCTAACACAGGCAGGAGCCACCCATGAAAAACATCACCCTGAGCGCGGAAGAATCTCTGATCGAGGCTGCGAGAGAGCGCGCGCGCGCCGAGAACACGACGCTGAATGAGCAGTTTCGGCGCTGGCTGGCCGACTACGCTCACACCCGTGAGCGCATGCAGCGCTACGAAGATGTCATGGCGCAGCTGCGTGGCAAGCTGAAGGTCGGCCGCAAGCTGACCCGGGAAGAGATGAATGAGCGCTGATGCCTTCATCGATACCAACGTTTTCATCTATCACCTTGACCAGTCGGACAAGCACAAGCACGCGGTAGCGGAGCGCATCGTCAGCGAGGCCCTTGCCACCGGCAACGCCTGCATCAGCTTTCAGGTCGTGCAGGAGTGTCTGAACACCATACTGCGCAAGGCGCGGGGGACACTTCAGCCCGAGCAGGCGCGCATGTACCTTGACACTGTTCTCGTTCCCCTGCAGCAAGGGGCGGCCAGCCCGTCTCTATACCATCGCGCGCTGGACGTGCAGACCCGCTATCGCTTCAGCTTCTATGATTCGCTGATCGTGGCGGCTGCACTCGCGGCAGGCTGCCGGCGACTGTTGAGCGAAGACCTGCAGGACGGCCAGCGGATCGAGGACATGACGATTGTCGATCCGTTTCGAGAGCGACGCTGACTTCACTGCCTTGCGAAGGTATGTCACTTTGCCAGCCGGGTCGCTTGTCCTGCTGGCGAACTTGTAAGCGGTAGCGGCGTAAGTCTTGCTGTTAATCAGCCGAGAGTCACTTTGAAACGGCTACAAGGGGCCCGGGCAGGCCAGGTACTTTATTTGTTCATATTGCTGGCTATTCCTGAACAAACAGCGCATGCTGGCTCTGTTGTCGGCCACGAGCATCCGTAACCCGGCTGAGCAATCCGCCGTCTTCCCCGAGCAATTGACGCCCTATGACGAGGCGGCCAAAGCGATCTTCATCAAGGCAAACGGGGGGACGGCGTACGAGCGGGGATTGCGGTTTGCCAGGTGAGCGGCCTAGTCCAACCAATTTGATGAAGGAGCTATCAGCATGACCAAGTCAAGACAATCCAACAAGGAAGCGAAGAAACAGGCGCTTCTGACTCCGAAGGAAAAGAAGGCAGTCAAACTGGGTAAGAAGCATGCTGGAGATGTTGTTCCCATCCTCGTCAAGCGACCCTAGAGTACGTGCATCGTCACCGGCTCCCCCAGGTGGCGCTCGTCGCTCCTCGCGGTTCAGGCCACTCTACCGTCGAAAAACTTGGTAGGCCGTGTTGGACTTGAACCAACGACCAAAGGATTATGAGTCCTCTGCTCTAACCAACTGAGCTAACGGCCCGCCGACCACTTCGAACACGGTGGGTCGTGGATTCTACCGGGCGCATCACTGCGTCAAGTGGCATCGGCAAACAAATCGAAGTCGCCGGCGTCCCGACGGACTCATGCGGCGACCAAAATCACTTGACCGTGCCGGTCCTGCTCAGAGACGTAAGGTCCCTTTGACCACGGTCACGCATGCGCCACCCAGCCAGATCGAACCATCTGCGGTGACGTGCACCGCGATGCGACCGGCGCGATTGACACATGAGCCTTGCGAGGCGACGTAAGCACTGCCGGGCGCAATCATTCCGCGCGCCAGTCGAAACGCGGCCACGCTGCCATTGCCGCTGCCGCACACCGGGTCCTCGGGCACGCCACCGGAGGGCGCAAACGAACGCACCTCGATGGCAGCCGGCGCGCCGGGTGGGTGCAGGCCGAACGCGGTGACGCCGGTGATGCCGAGGCGCCTCTCGATGGCGGCTAAGCGCGCCATATCGGGGTTGAGTGCCTGCACCGCAGCGGCGCTTTCCATGGGCAGGATCAGCCAGGTCGGCCCTACGTGCACCGCGGCCGGCTTTGATGAGGCTTGGGCCCGGCCACCGAGCGCTGCTTCGACTTCGGCTAAGTCGGTGGCGGCAATGTCCTTGAATGTGGCTGCCGGCAGCTTCAGTTCCAGTTGGCCATCACCCTCAACTGCGAGGTCGACCAGTCCCATGCCGCACTCCTGCACCAGCCGGCCGTCACGCGGCGCGGCGATGTCCTCAGCCAGGATGGCATGCGCGCTGCCGAGCGTGGGGTGCCCCGCGAAGGGAAGTTCGCTGGCAGGGGTGAAGATGCGCAACCGGTAACTCGCGCGCGGGTCCGTGGCCGGCAGGACGAAGGTGGTCTCCGAGAGGTTGGTCCACGCGGCATAAGCCTGCATGTCGGCGTCCGAAAGGCCTTGAGCGTCCAGCACGACGGCAACGGGGTTGCCCTTCATTGGAACAGCGGTAAATACATCGACTACAGCGTAGCGTCGTGACATGACGTTTCCTTGCGTTCAAGAATCCCTGCTCGACCTCACACCACGACCGGCCCGACGCGCCCCGCGGTCACTTCGAGCCGGGCCTGCACCTCGACCGGCGAGTCGGCACGGCGCACGTCGGCCACGCCCATGACTTCGGCGTTGAGGCTCGTGGCGTTGATGCGCAGGCGCAGGTAGCCGCGCTTGTCGGTGTGGGTGTAACGCACCGCGGGGTGTGTCTCGGCCACACGCTGAACAAAGCGCGCCGATGGCAGGGGCGAGGTGATCGCGCCGCAGACGAATTCGCTGGCGACCGCGGGCGAGTTCGGGTCGGCGTCGTCCTGCTTGAGAGCACAGGCATAGAAGGCATGCACATCACCCCCCAGCACCACGGGATTGGCGACCCGCGCATCGGCCAGCGCCGCCAGCAGGCGCGAGCGCTCGGCCGGATAGCCGTCCCAGCCGTCGGTGTGCACCCACGGCAGCCCCTGCCAGGTCAGCCCGGCGGGCTGCATCAGGGTCTGCTGGCACAGGAGATTCCAGCGCGCCTCCGGCCGCACCGGCAGACGCATCAGAAGCCAGTCGCGCTGCTGCAGGCCCAGGTAGGTGCGTGCCGGATCATGCAACTCGGCACAGCGCGCGGGGTCGGTGGCGACACCGCCGCCGCGCCCCGGCGGGGTGCAGGCCTGCGGCGTGCGGTACTGACGTCCGTCGAGCATAAAAAAGCGCGCCAGTCGGCCGTGCCAGACCTCGGTGTGCAGTCGCATATAGGGGCCCATCGGCAGCATGCGCCGCGGCAGGGGCATGTGCTCGTAGTACGCGCGATACGCGGCGGCGCGCCGTTCCATGAACCAGCCCGGCGGATCGTCGTTCTGCGAGCGCGAACTGGCGTAGTCGTTCTCGACCTCGTGGTCGTCCCAGGTCAAGAGCCAGGGGCAGGCGGCATGCGCCCGCTGCAGGTCGGGATCCAGCCGGTAGCGCGCATGGCGGATGCGGTACTCCTCCAGGGTCATGGGCACCGGCTCGGGGATGCGCCGCACCGCCGACGGTCCGGCGCCGCCTTCGTAGATGTAATCGCCCAGATGCACGACCAGGTCGGGCGCATCCTCGGCAATCTGGCGATAGGCGGCGTAGTAGCCGGCCTCGTACTGCTGGCAGCTGGCGACGGCCAGATTGAGGGTGAGACCGCCGGCGTCGGCCTCGGACGGTGGCGCGGTGCGGGTTCGTCCGATCGGGCTCGACCAGCCACCGGCGGTAAAGCGATACCAGTACCAGCGTCCCGGCTGGAGTCCGTCGGTCTCGACATGCACCGCATGCGCCCCTTCCGGGCGCGCTGTCGCCGTGCCGCGGGAGACCACACGGCGCATGGCGTCGTCCTCGGCCACCATGTATTCCACCGGCACCGGAGCGGCCGGCATGCCGCCGCCGGGCTCGACCGGGCGCGGCGCCAGGCGGGTCCACAGGACCATGCCGCCAGGGTGTGGATAGCCGGAGGCTACGCCCAGGGTGAAGGGGTTTTCGGCCAGACGCGCCCCGGCCGCGGCGCGCGCCAGCATCGGCATGGCCAGCCCGGCACCAATGGCGACCAGCGCGCGGCGCCGGCGACCCGGCGTCGACTCGGCAGCGCCGTCCAGCGATGGGTCGACTACGAAATCGGGCACCCGCGCATTCTAAAGCGCGGCAGGGCGCATCCAGTGCGACCTTGCTCGCGTATCCTTGGATTGCCATGTCGATTTTGCTCAGCCTGACTGCGGGCCAGCCCGCGCCTGAACCGGACGTTCGCGACGCTTCGCTCGCCAAATACCGGCGCCGCGCCGGCGTCTACGACCTGACCTGCGGTCCGACCTGGCCGATCCGGCGCCGCGCCGTGGCCTGGCTGGACCTGGCGCCGCGCCAACGCGTCCTGGACGTGGCTTGCGGCACGGGCATGAGCCTCAAGCTCCTGCGCGACGGCGTCGGCCGGGAGGGCAAGGTGGTCGGTTTTGACCACAGCCCGGAGATGCTCGAGCGTGCGCGCGACAAGGTCTCGGCAGCCGGCTGGGAAAACGTCGAGTTGCACCACGCCTTCGCGCAGGGAATCTCCAGCGCCGAGCCGTTCGACGCCCTGCTCTTCCACTACACCCACGACGTGCTGCGCTCGGAGGTTGCACTGGACGCGATCCTGGCCTGTGCAAAGCCCGGCGCACGTGTCGTCGTCGCCGGCATCAAGTACTTTCCGCGCCACCTCGCTCCGCTCAACTGGTGGGTGTACTGGAAAAATTGCGGCTACAACGGCCGGCCGGGCGAACTCGCAACTCCCTGGGACCGCATCGCGCCGCGTCTCACCGACTGGCACATGGAGGTGACCCAGTGGGGCATGGGCTACCTCGCAGTCGGCCGCGTCCCCGGTCAGGCCGCCGATCCCGCCCCCCGTTCTGGTCAGGCACCCACTCGGGACTTAAGCCCGGCGACCGCTCTGGTGTGAAGCGCACTACCCTGGCCGCCGTGGAACACGCACGCGATTGGCCATGGCGCCGCATATTCATCGGTGTCGGCGCGCTGCTGCTGCTCAACGCAGTCCTCAGCGCGACCAGCTGGTGGCCGACTCCCGCGGTGCGTCCGGATGCGCGTCTGGCCCCGGAATTCGTCGGTTTGTGGCTGGTGCTGCTGGCCCTGGTGGCCACGACCGGTGGCCTGTCGCGGCGCGCCGCCGCCTGGTTGACTGGCGCCTACCTGGTGTTGGTACTGTGGCGCTATATCGACGTGACCGCGCCATCGCTGTTCGGCCGCCAGGTCAGCCTGTACTGGGATGTGCCACAGCTCCCGCGTTTCTTGTGGGTCGCCGCGCGCGACCATGCATGGTGGCAGAGCGCGCTGGTGGTCACGGTCGCGACCACCCTGCTGTGGCTGCTTGCCCGCATGCTGCATGCCGGCATCGCGGCCTGCGCGCGCGAGGCCGTGCCATACGCCCTGACCCGCCGCTGGACCTGGGGGGTCACCGCGGGCGCGACCGCGCTGGCGATTGCCAACTACGCCGGTGTGCAGGCAACCTGGCCGTACGTTTCCAAGCCGGTGGTGCCGGTGATGCTGCACCAGATCGGGCTGGTCATCGGCGCAGCGTCACCCACGCACCTGGCGCGCACGCTGCCGCGCGCGGACGCGCTCGACGCTGCCCTCACCAACCCGCAGGGCGCCTTGGCCGCACTGGCCGGTCGCGACGTCTACCTGATCTTTCTGGAATCGGTCGGCGCGGTCACGTTCGACAATCCGCGCGCCGCAGCGGCATTGGCGCCGGTGCGCGCGGAACTGGCGCGCACCATTGCCGCCAGCGGGCGTCATGCGGTCTCGGCGATGTTCCGCTCGCCCACCTTCGGCGGCACCTCGGACCTGGCGCATCTGTCGCTGCTGGCGGGCATAGACCTGACGGACTCGCGCCGTCACGACCTCCTGGTGACCACCCAGCGCCCGACGCTCAACACCCTGTTCCGACGCGCCGGCTATCGCACCTTCGGCCTCTACCCGGCGGTTTCGTGGGACTGGCCCGAACGCGGCTACTACGAGTTCGACGTCTACCTGGAAGGCCGCAACCTCGACTATCGCGGCCCGCCGTTCGGGTTCTGGTTCATCCCCGACCAGTATTCGCTGGCGCGCTTCGAAGCCATGCACCCGCGCGACGCCACGGCTGCGCCGCGCTTCGTGACCTTCGTGACCATCAATTGCCACATCCCGTTCAATCCGGTCACGCCCTACCAGCCGGATTGGCAGCGGGTACTCGGCCCGAACCCCTTCGACGCCGAGGCGGTGGCTGCGGCACAAAGCACGCGCACCCGCTGGCTGGACATGTTCCCCGACTATGTGAAGCTGGTCGAGTACACCTATCGCTGGATCGAAGGCTTCCTGACGCTACCCGAACCGCGCGACACCGTGTTCCTCCTGGTCGGCGACCACCAGCCGAGTGCGAACGTCAGTGGCGAAGGTGCGCGCTGGGACGTTCCGGTGACGGTGATCGCGCGCGATGCGGCCTTGCTCGCGCCCCTGCTCGCGCGCGGCTTCGGCGCCGGACTCACGCCGCCGAGTGTGCCCCTGGGCGGTTTCCACGATCTGACGCCGATGCTTCTTGAGGCCTTCGCGGGCAACCGGACAGCCGAGGTGGCAAAGCGATGACAACCCTGGGCCTGATCTCCTGGCGCCAATGGGGCGGGCCGCTTGCCACTTCTGGCGGCGCCCTCGCGGCAGCCGCGTGGCTGCGCTTCGGCTGGGTCGAGGCGGGCGGGCTCGCCGCGCTGTGCGGTGGGCAGGCCGGGTGCGTGCTGAAGACCACCGTCGTCGCGTTGCTCACCGATCAGCGCATCGGCTGGGCGGCGTTGCTGATTGCCTTGCTTGCCCTGGCCACGCGTCAAGGCCTGGCAGCCCACTTGGGCCTCGCGCTGTCCTGTGTGGGCCTTTTGCTCTATGGCGCCGGCCCGGCAGCGCCGGCGTTCTGGATCGCCGCGCTACTCCTCACCGGCGCCTGGCCGGCACCGCGGCGATGAGCAATCTCGACCGCCACACCCGCACAGGCCAAGCCGAGTGCCACAGACAACGCAGCGCCGTTGGCTACGCCTTCGATTGCGACTACAGCGACTGCGCCCACGGCGCTCCCTGCGCCGAGAACGCGCATGGCTCGCGTGAAACGCCGCGCGTGCGCGGGCTGTCCAAGGAGAGCCAGCGCGAGAGCCAGCAGCGCTGGCGCAATCAGAAGTGGCCAGGCCAGGGGTCGGTAGCGCCCATCGAAAATCAGCATCAGCGCGTAGCAGGCAGCAGCAAAAAGCCAGGCGGGCATGAACCATTCGCGCCAGGCCGGAGTGAATTCACCGCCTTTAGCGTCTCGCGGGTCGAGCACCGCAAGCAGGCGCAGCGCGCAATCCAGCGCAGCACCCACAGCCAGCGCACAAAGCAGGGCCCCGAGCGCCCAATGGCCGGGGACGCGGCATTCCTCGATCAGGATGCGCCATTGCAAGGGCGCAAGCCCGGCGATGAGTGCGCCGGCAAGGAGCATGGCGAGCCTGGCCGCATTGCTGCGCCGACGTGCGAAAGCAGCGACGGCGACGGCGCCGCCAAGGGCGCCCACCGCGAGTGCGATGCCAACGGCGCGTGCCGTCGCATCACCCGGCACGCTGCCAGTGAATGCGACCCGCTGTCGCCCGCCGGCGTCGAATATGCCCCACGCGCCGCCGACCGCGCCTTCGAGAGCCCGCTTCCACGGCTGATCGAACGCCTCGATCAGGTTGAAGTCCGGTGCCTCCGGCGGCGGCGCGGCGACAAGCTCACGCACAAAGCGCGCCTGTTCGACGACGCCCGGCGCAGCCGCGCCGCGCTGGCGACCGGCAGCGGGCCAGCCGGTCTCACCGATCCACAACGGCAGCGGCGCAAGAGCGGCACGCGCCTGGGCCGCAATCGCGCGCACGTGTTGCGTGGCGGCGTCGATGCCGACCGGATGGTCTTCCCAGTACGGCAGGATGTGGATGGCAGCCACATCGACATGCCCGCGCAAGACCTTGGCGTGGCGCAGCCAGAATTCCCAGACATCCGCATACGCGATGGGCACCGCGGCGCCGCGCCGCGCCTCTTTGAGCAATGCGGTCAATTGCGCGGGCGTCAGGTCGCGGCGCAGCAGCACCTCGTTGCCGACGATGAGCAGGTCGACAACGTCGCGATGCGCGCGCGCCAGTCGCAGGCCAATCGCGAGTTCGCGCGCGTTGGCAACCGGATCGGCACTGATCCATACGCCGAGGCGCACGCGCAGGCCAAGCTTTGCGGCCAGCGCGGGAAGTGCGTCCTGCCCGTGACCGACGCCGTAGGTGCGCACACAGCGGCTCACCCGGGCGATCAGCGCGAGGTCGGCTTCGATCGCCGCAGGCGGGATCACCAGATCGGCCTCGAAGGGCGCGTGGCCGGGGCGGCGGAACGGCGCATAGGACACGCACGCCAGGCTTGGGCCCGCCACCGCTGGCAGCGGCGCTTCGATAGTGCGTGGCAGCGCCCAGAGCGCCAGCGCCACCGGACCGGCGCAGAGCAGCGCGAATGCGAGCAGTCGGCGTATGCGCTCGCGCACCGACGGGGCCGGAATGGCTGACAAGGACATGGACGAGAGTGTGACAGAGCGCGCCCGCACGACCGGCCACGCCTGGGTGGCGGTGCTGCTGGCAGCACTCGCCAATGTGCTGGTCTGGGCAGCGCTGCACCCGCGCCTGCCTGCGACGGAGGCGCCGCCACGCGTTGCGGGCCTGGCCTACAGCCCCTACCTGCGCCACGCCGACCCGCGCACCGGTGCCCGCGCCAGCGATGCGACAGTGGCGGCCGATCTGGCCTTGCTTTCCGAGCTCACCGGACGCATTCGCACTTACAGCGCAGCCGACCTGCCCGCACTACCCGCGCATGCCACTGCCAGAGGCGTCAGGGTCACGCTGGGCGCATGGATAGACGCGCGGCGTGACAACAACGCGCGCGAACTTGATGCGCTGATCACGCAGACACGTGCATCGCGCGCGGTCGAGCGTGTGATCATTGGCAACGAGACCCAATTGCACGGCTCGCTGCCGCGCGCCGAACTGATCGCGCTCCTTACGCGCGCCCGCTCCGCGCTGTCGGTCCCGGTTTCGACCGCCGAACCCTGGCACGTCTGGCTGGCCGACCCGGAACTGGCGCGCCACGTCGATTTCCTGACCGTGCACCTGCTGCCTTACTGGGAGGGCGTGCCGGCGCAGGTCGCACCCGACCTGGCGCTGGAGCGCTATCGCACGCTGGCAGCGCGTTTTCCTGACAAGCACGTGGTGATCGGTGAGGTCGGCTGGCCCAGCGGCGGCGAAACCCTGCGCGATGCGCGTGCCACTCCGACGCTGCAGGCGCAGTTTGTGCGCAGCTTCGTGGCGCGCGCGGCCGCGGAAAATCTCGACTACTTCCTCATGGAGGCGTTCGACCAGCCCTGGAAAGCCGGCCTCGAGGGACCGGCCGGCGCGCACTGGGGCATGTTCAGCGCCGGACGCGAAGCCAAATTCAGCTTGAGCGGCCCGCTGGAGAGCGATGCCTTCTGGCGCGCCAAGGCGATGATCGCAACCCTCCTGGGCGTGGCCCTGGCCTTGCCGCTCTTGGCCGGCCTGCCGCGCCTGCGTACGCGCGCGCGCTTCGCCTTTGCCTTGGCGACGCAGGCGGCGGCCTCCTGCGCGGTGGCGCTGGCGGCCGCGCCGCTGATCAACTACCTGCGCGCCGGGGATCTGCTCGCCTTCGCCATCCTGGCGCCGGCGATCGCGCTGGCACTCGCGCTGGTGATCGCGCAATGGCTCGAGTTCGCGGAACTCTACTGGCCCGGCAGCCTGGCGCGAGTGGCCGCACCGGCGGCGCTCTGCGCCGGCGAACGCGCGCCTCCGATCGGCATTCATCTGGCCGCATGCAACGAACCGCCGGCGCAGGTCATCGCGGCCATCGAGAGCCTGATCGCGCTCGACTGGCCGGACCTGGACATCATCGTCATCGACAACAACACGGCCGACCCGTCGCTCTGGCAGCCGGTCGAGGCGCACATCGCCGCACGCAATGCCGAAGCCGGGGCAAGCATGGCAGGCCGGCGCCTGCGCTTCATGCATTTGCCGCACTGGCCCGGCTTCAAGGCCGGTGCACTCAACGTGGCGCTGGCGCACACCGACCCGCGCGTCGAATGGATCGGCGTGATCGACGCCGACTACGTCGTCGAGCGCGACTGGCTTGCCTCTCTGGCGGGGCATTTCGCCAGGCCCGAGGTGGCGGTGCTGCAAGCTCCGCAGGCACACCGCGGCTGGCGCGACACCTGGCTGGCGCGCCTGATGCACCTGGAGTATGAAAGCTTTTTCCGCATCGGCATGCACCATCGCCATGAGCGCAACGCCATCGTGCAGCACGGCACCATGACCCTGGTGCGCGCGTGCGACCTGCGCGCCGGCGGCTGGGATGAATCCTGCATCTGCGAGGACACCGAACTCGGCCTGCGCCTGATCGCCACTGGCAGGCAGGTGCTCTACGTGGATCGCGTGGCGGGAACCGGCTTGACGCCCGCCGACCTCGGTGCATGGCTGCGTCAGAGGCGCCGTTGGGCCGAAGGCGGAATGCAGATCCTGCGCAAGCATGCCGCCGCGCTGGCCGGCGCCGGCGGACGCCTCACGGCGTGGCAGCGGTATCACTTTGTGGCGGGTTGGTTGCCCTGGCTGGCCGATGGTGCGCACTTTCTGTTGACTCTGGCCGCGTTGGCGTGGACTGCCGCCGCGATCGCCTGGCCCGGCGTCTTCGGCCTTCCAGTGGCCCTCTTCGCAGCGCCGCTTGCGGGTCTTCTCCTGCCGCGGATGGTGCTGGGGCCGCTCTTGCACACACGGCGCGTCGGGGCCGGCGCCTCGGGGGCGGGCCTGGCTGCGCTCGCAGGCATGGCGCTGTCACACACCGCCGCACGCGGCATGCTGGCCGGACTGTTTGCGGGATTGACTCGCCGGCGCGCCGAGTTCGGGGTGACGCGCAAGGGGCACAGCTCCAGCGCGGCGTCGCATCCGCTGTCAGCGGTGCGCGAGGAAGCGCTGCTGCTGGCGGCCTTGTGCCTGGCGGGCGCGAGCTTCGTCATTGCACGCCCCGACCTCGACACTGCGTCGCAGGCCTGGATTCTGCTGATGGTGGCGCAGGCGCTGCCCTACGCGGCGACGCTGGCACTGGCCTGCCAGCCGAGCGTCGCACGCCTCATTCCGCCGACATGGCGCGAGCCGATGCGCACCGACAGTCAGCCCGGTCGGACGCGCGCGCCAGCGCCTTCCAGCACGCCTGCCTCAGCGCGACGCTCTTCCTGATCCGCCTTTTCGGATACTGTACCGAAGCTGGGGGTGAGTCCTGCCGCGGGAAGCTCACGCCGCGGGCAGGATGAGCCGCCCCTTGATGATCTTGCGCGTCGGGGTCAGCGGCATTTCGGCCACGACGACCAGCCGCTCGGGCAGCTTGTACTTCGCGATATTGTGTTCCAGCAGGTAGGCCGTCAGTTCTTCCAGGGACGGCGTCGCGGCGCCCGGTCGCAGGGTGATGAAGCAGCAGGCGCGTTCGCCCAGCACGGTATCGGGCATGGGCACGATGGCCGACTGCATGACCTGGGGGTGGGCATCGAGCAGGTCCTCCAGGTCGCGCGGGTTGAACTTGACCCCGCCGCGGTTGATGATGTCCTTCTCGCGCCCGGTGATGGCGACGTTGCCTGCTGCATCCATGACGGCCAGGTCGCCGGTGCGGTACCAGCCATCCTTGGTGAAGGCTGCCTGGTTGGCGGCTTCGTTGTCGAAAAAGCCCGGGAAGAGCAGGCTGCCGCGCACCTGCAGTTCACCGGTCGCGCCGGGAGCCAGGGCGTTGCCCAGGGCATCGCATATGCGCACCTCCGTCCCGGGGCTGACGCACCCGGCCGTGGTCGCCGTGATTTCAAGAGCGTCGCCGGGGCGCGTATAGAGCGCGCCCTGAGTCTCGGTCATGCCCCACAACTGGGTCACCGCGCAGGACGGCAATTTGGCCTGGAACCAGCGCACCAATTCGGGCGGGCAGGCACTGCCGGACATGATGGAGACCTTGAGCGAACCCAGGTCGTGCTTGTCGAAGAGTCCCAGCGCGCGGCACGCGGCGATATGCGCCGGTGCGGTCCAAAGCCCGGTGGGCCGGTCGCGCTCGATGGTGGCGGCCAGTTCAGGCGGGCTGAACACCGGTAGCAAGACGCAGGTGGCACCGACCGACCAGGCCACATGCAGGCTGTAGAGGCCGAAGAGATGGGTCAATGGCGCAGCCGAGAGCACGCGGTCGGCAGCGCCGATGCGATGCTCGGGCGCACCGACACGCCCGTTGCCGAGCATGGTGTGGTAAGGGTGCGGCACGGCCTTGGGAGCAGACGTGGTCCCCGAGGTGTAGAGCAGCAGGAACGGATCGCTTGCGACCGGGCCGGGCACATCATCGGCGAGCGGCGCGCGGGTGAGAAGATCGGCATAGGCTAGCGCGCCGGGTACGGTCTCACCCACCGTGACGACCGCGCGCATGCGCGAGAGCTGCGCCCGCGCGGCGACAAACGCTTCGCCGGGAGAGAAATCCTTGAGACGCCCGACACAGATGGCCGCCACCGCGCGGCTGTGGGCCAGGAGTGTGCCGATTTCCGCGGCGCGATACGGCATGTGGATGGTCGCCATGACCGCGCCCAGACGCGCAATCGCGAAATAGGCGACGACGAACTCGATGGTGTTGGGCAGCTGCACGGCGACAACCTCGCCACGCACGACGCCGGCCTGGCTCAGTCCGTTGGCCAGGCGCAGGACCTGGTCGGAAAGTTTGCGCCAGGTGAGCTTGCGCTCGCCTTGCACCAGCGCCTCCGCGTCACCGCGCTCGCGCGCATGGCGGGCAAGCCATTGCGGCAACGTGGCATCGGTCCACAGGCCGCGCGCGATGTAGTCGGCCACGCGCATGGGATCAAAGCGCATCGCCGCGCGCAGGGAGAATGCGGCGTCGCTATAGCGAAAGCGCTCGGGAATGGGCACGAACCGCTCCGGGCGAAAGCGCTTGCCGCCGCCCAGTTCCAGCAACACTGCCTGTCGGCCGGGTACAAAGCGCCGCGTCTCCTCGGCGTTGCGGATCCAGGTGACCTGCGCGCGGGTCAGCCCGATGCGCTCGGCGATCTGGCTGTCTCCCAGCCCCATGGCCTCGCGCTGGCGCTCGATCTCAACCCAGTCGAGCTTGCGGATCGGATCGCCTACCCGTTCCTGCAGGTTGTGGCTCATGCGAAATACGGCTTCGCCGAAGGCCGCCTGCATTGCCTCGGTGACGCCGATCTGTTCGCGGGTCTGGCCGCCGACCATGGTGCTCAACCCTTCCCGGGTTTGCGCGCGGCGGCCGAGCGCAGGATGGGGTCGGACAGCGGCGCCTGCGTTGCCAGCGGGCACACACGCATGCACTCGAAACACTGCGCGAACCATGCCCCCGAGCCGGCCGAGACCTTGTACCAGAGCATCTTGCGGTCCGGCCCGGTCAGGCTGTCGGCATCGCCGCTGCGCACCGCCTGGGCGAGCATGTTGGGCACGGTCTCGTATTCCTGCGTGTACTCGGCGCAGGCAGCCATGTTGTAGCGCGAGCGCAGTTGCTTGCCCCCGGCATCGATTTCCCCCTCGAGACACTGCGCCGGGCAGAATTTCATGCAGGGCGTGCGCCCGGTGGCGCGATGCATGGACACGCACGAGGGTGCCGGACAGGGGTTTTCGGCCATCGGCGGGTCGGGCGGCAGTTCCAGCTCGGTAAACACCGACGCGTAGTACATGAAGCCGAATTCGGGGTGCAGCAGGATGTCGCCGGCGAACGAACGCGCACCGATGCCCGCGAGTTCGGCATGCAGCTTGAGGCTTTGCAGTGGCGTGCGCGGCCCCATCTCGGGATCCATGTCGGGCGGCACGTACAGGCTGGGCGCGCCAAAGGTGTGCTCAATGAAAAACGCCGTCCCGTAGGCCACGGAATAGGCGCGCACCTCGGTGGACCCGGAGTACGCCATCGCCTTGGCCGGCAACTGCCAGGCGCCACGCGTCTGACCACCCACCCCCAGCGAGATCACCGAGCGCACGCGCGGCATCAGGTCGGTCGGGCGGTGCCCGGGCGGAGCGATGCGCTCGAGCGCGTCGAGGTCGGCCACACCAATGGCCAGGGCGCCACGCTTCTTCGCGTACGCAAATATCGCAGCCTTGGCGGCTGCCGCCTCGTCGAGGACAGCCTCGCCCACGGATTCGGTTGCCGTTACAGGGGGGACCATGAACTCTCCTCGAATAGCAGCTGGAACGGGCCGGCACATTGCAGCCTTGGCTGCCATGTGACTCTGCTGTCGGCAACTGCCGGGCGTCAGCCGCAACGGCCGACGTGTCGGTCCAGTCTATCAAATCCATTTCTGCCAGGCGACGCCTAAGCCGATCGAAACGCTCGGTACACTGTGGCCAGACCGAAACCCGCCTCACCCAGGCATGCGCTGCGCATGAAATTCGATACCGATGTGTTGATCGCAGGCGGCGGGCCGGTCGGCATGACCCTGGCGCTCGACCTGGCGCGACGCGGCGTGCGCTCCATCGTCGCCGAGCGCAATCCCACGACCACCGCGCATCCGAAGATGGACATCACCAACGCGCGCTCGATGGAGTTGTTTCGCGGCGTCGGCATGGCAGAAGCGTTGCGGCGGGTCGCGGTTCCCGAAGCCCATTGCTTTGACGTCGCCTGGGTGAGCGCGATGAACGGGCACGAGCTGCATCGCTTCCGCTACCCCAGCGTGGACGAACACCGCAGACTGGCGCGAGCCAACAACGACGGCAGCTGGCCTGCCGAGGCGCCGATGCGCGTCTCGCAGGTGGTGATCGAGCCCGCATTGCGCGCGGCCATCGAGGCCGAGCCGCTGGTGGACGTGCGTTTCGGTGTCGCCCTCGAGGACTTCACCCAGGACGACGATGGGGTCGACGCGGTTTTGCGCAACCGCGACGCTGGCACAGCGCTACGGGTTCGCTCCCGTTACCTGGCCGGCTGTGACGGCGGCTCGAGCCGGGTCCGGGAATGCCTGGGCATCGGGCTTGCCGGCGACATGAACCTGATGCAGCGCTACATGGTGCATTTCCGCTCGGCACGGCGCGACCTCCTCATGCGCTGGGGCATCGCCTGGCACTACCAGAGTTCGCTGGGCACCCTGATCGCGCAGAACGACCGCGACGTCTGGACCCTGCATGCGCGCCTGCCGCGCGACACGGCGCTCGATGCGATCGACCCGGTTGACCTGGTCGCAGGCTTTGCAGGTGAACGGGTCGAGATCGAGGTTCTGGTCGCCAACCCCTGGGTGCCGCACCTGGTGGTGGCGGAATCCTACGGATGCGGTCGCGTGGTTCTGGCCGGCGACTCCGCTCACCAGTACATTCCCACCGGCGGTTACGGCATGAACACCGGGGTGTGCGAGGCCTTCGACCTGGGCTGGAAGCTTGCGGCACTCATCAAGGGCTTTGGCGGGCCGGATCTTCTGGCGAGCTACGCCCTCGAGCGTCGACCCGTCGCGTTGCGCAACTGCGAGGCGGCGCGCCGCCACACCGAGGTACGCGCACAGATCGGCGCACTCTACATTCCAACGTTGCACCAGACCGGGCCTGCGGGCGACGCCTGCCGGCGCGAGGCCGCCAGCCGCATCGCGGCGCTGGGCAACGCCGAGAACGGGAGCTGGGGCATCGAGCACGGTTACGCGTATCGCGACTCGCCGCTGGTGGCTGTTGAGCCCGATGCGCAGTGGATCGACGATCCGCTGGTCTATCACCCGACGACTGCGCCTGGCGCGCGCCTGCCGAGCGTCTTTCTCGCGGACGGCAGCCGCCTTTACGACCGGTTGTCGCGCTGGTTCACTCTGTTGGTCGCAGGCGACGGCTCGGCAAGTACCGGCACATTCGAACAAGCCGCACGCGCTATCGGCGCGCCGCTTGCTGTCGTACGCCTCGACGACCCGGCGCTAGCGCCCATCTACGCGGCCGATCTGGTGCTTGTGCGACCGGACCATCACGTCGCTTGGCGCGGCGCTGCTCCGCCAAGCCCCGGTGAAGCCCTCGCGATACTGCGTCGCGCCCTCGGCTGGAATTTTCAGGAACCAACATGATCCGACGTTGCGCATGGATTCCCGCGACGGCATAGCCGGTGCACCTGCGGAGTGAGGCGGACGACGCCCCCTGGTTGCCACAACACGGCACAATCGGGCAACATCTGTGGTTCCGTGCCACCAACCAAGGAGGAATGCATCATGCAAGGCAAGCGCTATTTCGTCAGCGAGTCAGAGGTCACGCCCTACAGCCCGGCCAACCACGATGACACCGTCAATCGCCGTCTGATCGGGCCCGAGACCGTCGGCTCGAAAAACATCGAGCTGCTGCTGGGCGTGGTGGGTGGCGCAAGCGGCGGCGCCCTGCCGCACATGCACCCCGGCATCGAGCAGGTGTGCTACATGCTGCAGGGCCGCGCCCGCGCCGAAGTCGACGGACAGGTGCGCGAAATGGGCCCCGGCGACGCCTGCTATTTCCCCGCTGACACGTTCCACACGTTCACCAAGATCAGTGACGAGCCCGTGCGCGTCCTGGTCATGTACACCCCGCCCTACGGGGAGAACAAGGCCAAGGCGGTCACGAAGTAGCGCGTGTGGAGTCGGGCCCGTACCACCATCGCGCGGGCACGGCCCGAACTTCTCTAGGTACGCGGCGGCGCCACGCGATGCCGCACCACCGGGTCGCCGGAGCCACGGTGAAACGCGCGCACGGCCTGTTCGAGGTGGGCATCGGCCCGCGGGATGCGCGCGCGGTGGCGCTCGTAGTCCTCCCAGGTGGGCAGCAGGAAGACCTCGACATAGTGTTCGGGCTCGACCACGTCGTTGAACACTCCCCACTGGTAGGCGCCGTCGCGCAGGCGTTCCGCCGACAGCGCGTCAAGCGCAGCCACGAATTCACGCGCGCGCGCGGGATCGATGACATAGCCGATCGACACCTGCACCGGGCCGCGCGCGCCCGGCACGGGATGCGCGACATGCGGCTCGGGCCACCAGTGCTGTGCGGGGCGCAGATCCGGCGCCGCATCCGGCAGCGGCGCGACCAGACCGATGAGCAGCGCGGCCGCTCCTGCAAGGGCCGCGCAGCCGAGCACCCAACGCAGCGGCAACATGTCGGCGAGCGCCCCCCAGGCGAGGCTGCCGGCCGACATGGCACCGGCAAAGACCATCAGATACATGGCCATGCCGCGCCCGCGCATCCATTCCGGCAGGTGGTTCTGGGCGGCGACATTGGCCACCGTCAGCGCCGCCAGCCAGGCCATGCCGGCCACGACCATCACCACGCCGGCGAGCCACGCAGACGGCGCGAGCGCCAGCGCCGCCAGCACGGCAGCGGTTGCGCCCTGCCCCAGGCGCAGCACGGCCTCAGGCGCCAGGCGAGCGCGCAGCCACGGCAGGGTCAACGCCACGATCACCGACCCGGCGCCGACGCAGGCGAGCATGGTCCCGTAGAGGCCCGGCCCGCCGAGTTCCCTCTTCACCAGCACCGGCAACAGGGTCCAGTAGGCAGCAGCGACGAACACGAACACGCCCAAGCGCAGGAAGACCGTCTGCAGCACCGGCGCATGCCGCAAATAGCGCAATCCCGCGGCCATCGCGCCAGGAAAGCTCTCGCGCGCTCCGGCGCGTGCTGGACGCGCCGCACCCTTCCACCACCAAAATGCCGCGATAAGCGCAAGGTAACCCAGCGCATTGGCGAAAAACGCGACTGCGAGACCGAACACCGCCACCAGCGCGCCCGCCAACGCGGGCCCCAGCGCGCGCGACAGGTTCAAGCCCATGCCGTTAAGCGCGACGGCGCCTTCGAGATGTTCGCGCGGCACGAGTAGCGGTGCCAACGATTGCTGGGTCGGCTGCAGCAGCGCCGAACCGACCCCGGTGATGAAGATCGCAGCAATCAGGAGCGCGGGCGTAAGAGTGTCGGTCGCGACGGCGACGCCGATTGCCGCGGTGACCAGCGCCAGGGCCGTGTTGATGCCCAGATTCCAGCGGCGCCGGTCGACCAGGTCGGCGATCACCCCGGCCGGCAGCGCCAGCAGCAGCATCGGCAGGGCCGCCGCCGCCTTGACCATGCCGACGGCGACCGCGGAAACAGCCAGCGAAGTCATGAGCCAGGCTGCAGCCAGTTCGCGCATTGCCGTGGCGATGTTCGAGGCCAGCGTCGCGGTCCAGACCACGCGAAATGCCGGCACGCGAAACGGCGCCCAGTAGGACACTGGTGCGTCAGGTGCGGGCCGGTCCTCGCTCATTGCGGTACAGCCACCCGGGAAGCGTGGCGCTGGTAGAGGTTGTTGGCGACGAGAGCGGCGATGACCAGCCCGGCACCCACCCACTCCTGCCAGGTGAAGCGCGCCCCCTGCGCAACGCGGATCGCGTAGGTAACGACCGGCATGAGATTCAGTAACAGTATGGCGTTGAGCGGGCCGACACGCGCGCTGCCGTGGTTCCAGAGGAGCATTGCCACCACCACTCCCAGCACCGCCAGAAACGCGATGTGTGGCGTCACCGCCAGCAGTTCCGGCCCACTCGGCATGTGCGCCGCACCCAGCCCGTGCGCCAGCACAGTCACCAGAAGGATCATCGCGGTTCCGGCAGCGCATGACAGGGTGGTGAAGCGCAGCGTCCCGAGCGCGGCGAATTTCGACTGCAGGAGGTTGTAGGCGATCCACGCCATCGCCCCCGAAACCACCAGCACGTCCCCCAGCAGTTTGCCGGCCGGCGCGCCGGCGGCGCTGCTGCCAACCACCAGCACCACACCGCAGAACGCGACGCCGATCGCCGCCAGCGTGAAGCCCGGCGGACGCTTGCCATTGAGCCACCATTGCGCCAGGGCCGTCATCGACGGCTGCAGCGCCAGGAGGATCACCGCGTGCTCGGGTTGCGTGTAGAGGATGCCGACAAAGACCAGCAGCGGCGAGCCCGCCATACCGAGCACACCGGCGACGCAAAGCAGCAGCGGCCGTTCGCCAGGCGAAAAGGCGCGTGGCCCTTCGCGCAACCACAGCAGTGCCACCAGGAACAACAATGCGGTCGCGTAACGCACCGCGGTGAGCGTGTACGGATCGATGCTGGCATAGGCAGCCTTGGCCACCAGCAACTGCGACGCCCAGATGAGAATCGCCCCGATGATGGCGACAAAGCCGGTGTTGAGCAAAGGTGTGCCGCTCACGCTCCTACCGCCGCGCCGACAACGGGTCCCATTGCTCCCGCTGGCACAAAAAACAAACCCGCGCGTGCGCGGGTTTGGGAAGCCAGGCGATGCGACACGCGCATCAACCGTTGTTTTCCTCGAGGAAGCTCTTCAGTCGCTCCGAGCGTGACGGATGACGCAGCTTGCGCAGCGCCTTGGCCTCGATCTGGCGAATGCGTTCGCGCGTCACGTCGAATTGCTTGCCGACCTCCTCCAGCGTGTGGTCGGTCGACATCTCGATACCGAAGCGCATGCGCAACACCTTGGCCTCGCGCGGGGTCAGCGTATCCAGAATGTCCTTGGTGACATCGCGCAGCGACTCGTACATGGCCGCCTCGGCGGGCGCCAAGGTGTTGGTGTCCTCGATGAAATCGCCCAGGTGCGAGTCGTCGTCGTCGCCGATCGGCGTCTCCATCGAGATCGGCTCCTTGCTGATCTTGAGGATCTTGCGGATCTTGTCCTCGGGCATTTCCATCTTGACCGCGAGGGTTGCCGGATCCGGCTCGATGCCGGTCTCCTGCAGGATCTGCCGCGAAATGCGGTTCATCTTGTTGATGGTCTCGATCATGTGCACCGGGATGCGGATGGTGCGCGCCTGGTCGGCGATCGAGCG
>JBJXGS010000072.1:0-9280 GCA_046160545.1 Burkholderiales bacterium | reverse complement strand
TGGAAGATCGAGGTTCTGGGCGGTTTCGGCGGTGCGATCTTCCTGCTGGGCGTTGCGGCGATGATGCTTTTTGCCTCGCTGGAACGACTCGTTTGGCCGCAGCCAATCCAGTACAGGGAGGCGATCGTGGTCGCCGCCCTCGGCCTTGTGGTCAACATCGTCTGCGCACTGATTCTCGGTCGGGCGCACAATCAAGATCACGGCCACTCGCATGGCCACGATCATGGCGCTGGTGACGGTCACAACCGGCACCAGGATCTGAATCTGAAGTCGGCCTACCTGCACGTCGTCGCCGACGCCACGACGTCAGTGCTTGCCATTGTGGCGCTCGTCGGAGGCTGGTTCTACGGCTGGTCATGGCTGGATCCGCTGATGGGCATCGTAGGTGCGATCCTGATCGCGTGGTGGGCAAAGGGACTTCTCACCGAAAGCGCCAAGGTGCTGCTAGACCGCGAAATGGATCATCCAGTGGTCGATGGAATCCGTGAAGTCGTGGAAGGCCGGCCTGGCGAAGCGGACTCCCGCATCACCGACCTGCATGTCTGGCGCGTCGGCCGACACGCCTATTCATGCGCGATGACCATCGTGACCACCGATGCGGCACTGACGGCCGACAGTGTGCGAGAGCGCCTGTCGATCCACGGGGAAATCGTGCACTCGACAATCGAGATTCACCACCTGCAGGACCACATCGCGGCGGACCGTGCCGGCGCGCCCGGTTAAGATTCTCTTGTCTGCCCGAAAGCACCTCATGAATTCCCGTCTGCCCGCCCTGATCGCCGCGTTGCCCAAGGCCGAGCTGCATGTGCATATCGAAGGCACGCTGGAGCCCGAATTGATCTTCGCGCTCGCCAGACGCAACGACCTGCCGCTGCCCTACCCGGATATCGACGCGCTGCGCGCGGCATACGCGTTCACAGATCTGCAGAGTTTCCTTGACATCTACTATGCTGGCGCCGCGGTGCTCAGAACCGCGCAAGACTTCGATGACATGGCCTGGGCCTATTTCCAGCGCGCCGCAGCCGATCAGGTGGTGCACGCGGAGGTCTTCTTTGACCCCCAGACCCACACTGCGCGAGGTGTGTCGATCGCAACCGTGCTCGAAGGACTCGCCGCAGCACGGCGTCGGGCGCTTGACGAGCTGGGACTCTCCACGCAGCTGATCATGTGTTTCCTGCGCCACCTGAGCGAAGCTGACGCGTTTGCAACGCTCGAAGAAGCGCTGCCGCATCGCTCGCATTTCATCGGTGTTGGGCTGGACAGCGGCGAGCGCGGCAACCCGCCGGAGAAGTTCGCACGGGTTTTCGCGCGCTGCCGCGAACTCGGACTACGCCTGGTCGCGCACGCCGGTGAAGAAGGCCCGCCGGCATACATAGCAAGCGCGCTCGACGACCTCAAGGTCGAGCGAATCGATCACGGAGTTCGTGCCATCGAAGACCCGGCGCTGGTGGCGCGACTGGCAGAAAAGCGCATCCCCCTGACCGTTTGCCCGCTATCCAACATCAAGCTCAAGGTGTTCGACCGCATGGCCGAACACACCCTGCCGCGCCTATTGCGTGCCGGCGCCTGCGTCACCATCAACAGCGATGATCCGGCCTATTTCGGCGGGTACATGAACAGTAATTTTCTGGAATCCTTTGCCGCGTTGCCGGAGTTGACTGCCGCAGACGCGATCACGCTTGCGCGCAACAGCTTCGAGGCGAGCTTCGCGACCTACGAAGAAAAGACTCGCTGGAGTGCCAAACTCGACGCTGTGGCCGCTCGCTACCCAGTCTGAGCCAACCAATTGCAGGACTCCTGATGGTCGACGTACTTGTCATCGGCGGCGGCAATGCCGCCCTGTGTGCCGCGCTTACCGCGCGTGAGGCGGGTGCCACGGTGCGTCTGCTCGAAGGCTCGCCCAAGGACTGGCGTGGTGGCAACTCGCAGCACACCCGCAACATCCGCTGCATGCATGATGCGCCCCAGGACGTGCTGACCGAGGCCTATGCTGAGGAGGAGTTCTGGCAGGACTTGAACAAAGTCACCGGCGGTGAGACCAACGAGGCACTGGCGCGCCTGGTGATCCGTCATTCCTCGACCTGCCGCACCTGGATGAGAAGGCACGGTGTGCATTTTCAGCCCTCCCTTTCGGGAACCCTGCACCTGTCGCGCACCAACGCGTTCTTCATGGGCGGCGGCAAAGCGCTGGTCAATGCCTATTATCGGAGCGCCGCGCGCTTGGGCGTCGCCATCGAGTACGACGCGCCGGTCGACGCGCTGGAACTCGATGAAGGGCGTTTCGTCGCCGCCATCAGTCGCGGCCAGCGCATCGAGGCGCGCACCTGTGTCATCGCCAGCGGCGGGTTCGAGTCCAACCGCGAGTGGCTGCGCGAAGCCTGGGGACAGAACGCCGCCGGCGAATGGCCGGGAGAGAATTTCCTGATTCGCGGTACGCGCTTCAATACCGGCACCCTGCTCAAGTTCATGATGGGCAGCGGCGCGGACATCATCGGTGACCCGTCGCAATCGCACTGCGTGGCCATCGACGCACGCGCCCCACTCTACGACGGCGGCATCTGTACCCGCATCGATTGCGTGTCACTGGGCATTGTCGTGAATCGTCAGGCGCTGCGCTTCTACGACGAGGGCGAGGACTTCTGGCCCAAGCGCTACGCCATATGGGGGCGCCTGGTGGCGCAGCAGCCGGGTCAGGTCGGCTATTCGATCATCGACGCCAAGGCCGTCGGCAGGTTCATGCCGCCGGTGTTCCCTGGAATCGTCGCGCCCAGTCTCGACGAACTGGCACGCAAGCTCGGCATCGATCCTGCCACTTTCACCCGTACCGTGACCGACTACAACGCGGCCTGCCGCCCAGGAACCTTTGACCACACGGTGCTGGATGACTGCGCGACCCGAGGCCTGACCCCCGCCAAGACGCACTGGGCCTTGCCGCTCGACACACCGCCCTTCACCGCCTACCCGCTGCGCCCCGGCATCACCTTTACCTACCTGGGTCTCAAGGTCAACAGCGGGGCGGCGGTCCATTTCAGCGGTCGGCCAAGCGAGAATCTCTTTGCCGCCGGCGAGATCATGGCCGGCAATGTCCTCGGCCGCGGCTATACCGCAGGAGTGGGCATGACCATAGGCACCGCTTTCGGCCAGATCGCCGGGGCGAGCGCGGCTGTTGTCAGCATGGGGAGGCGTCATGCCGCCGCTTGAAGCCCTGGCACAAGAAGCGGCCCGCCTTGCCGGTGCGGCGCCCGGGTCCGGCCTGTCGAACGCGGAGGCCGAGGCCGACCGCATGCTCACCATCTGCAACGCCTGTCGTTATTGCGAGGGTTTTTGCGCGGTGTTTCCGGCCATGACGCGGCGCCTGACCTTTCCGCGCGCCGATTTGCACTATCTGTCCAACCTGTGCCACAACTGCGGCGCCTGCCTGTTTGCATGCCAGTACGCGCCGCCGCATGAATTCGCGGTAGCCCTGCCGCAGGCGCTGGCGCGCGTACGTGCCGAGACGTGGAGCGCCTATGCCTGGCCGTCAGCGCTGGGCGGGCTTTACCGTCGTGCGGGATTGACCTTGGCGCTTGCGCTGGGTTTCGGGCTGGCACTGTTTCTGGTCCTGGCGGTGGCCTTGAATGGCACGCTCTTCCATGCACCCATGAAGGGCAATTTCTACGCGATCTTTCCACACGGATTGATGGTCGGCATCTTCGCGCCGGTATTCTTGTTTGCCTGTTTTTCACTGGCGGTGGGCGCGCTGCGCTTCTGGCGCCTCGATGCACCGGGACGGATCGGTGGGGCGGCACTTGCGGAAGCTACGCACGATGCGCTCACCCTCAAGTATCTGGACGGTGGCCACGGCCTGGGCTGCAACGAGGACGACGACCGCTTCACGCACGCGCGGCGTTATGCCCACCATCTGACTTTCTACGGTTTCATGCTTTGTTTCGCTTCGACCAGCGTGGCCACGCTGTACCACTACGGGTTCGGCTGGCAGGCGCCCTATGCGTTGACCAGCCTGCCGGTGTTGCTGGGAACGATTGGCGGGATCGGACTCCTTATAGGCCCGGCCGGACTTTGGTGGCTCAATCGCCGCCGCCATCCGCTGAAGTCGGATCCCGCGCAGGCTACGCTGGACCTGGGTCTGATCGCGCTGCTTTTCCTGGTGAGTCTGACCGGACTCCTGCTGCTGTTCCTGCGCGACACAGGCGCAATGGCCCTGCTCCTGGCCATCCACTTGGGCTTCGTACTGGCATTCTTCCTCACCATGCCCTATGGCAAGTTCGCCCACGGCGTCTATCGCGGCGTGGCGCTTCTCAAGTGGGCGGTCGAGAAGCGCCAGGCCAGTCGCATCAGCCTCAAAAGCGACTGAGTTTTGCGAATCACTGTTAATGCAAGCGCCGGACGAACTCGACTTCCGGCCTTGTATATTCCAACCCCTCTCCCAGGCAAATGCGCGCCCAAACCAGACTGAAAGACCGGCCCAGATGAAAACCAGAATCACCGAACTCTTCGGCATCGAGCATCCCATCATCCAGGGCGGCATGCACTTTGTCGGTTTTGCCGAACTCGCCGCCGCGGTCTCCAACGCGGGCGGCCTGGGCATCATCACCGGGCTCACGCAAAAGACTCCCGCCCTGCTTGCCAATGAGATCCGCAAGTGCCGTGGTCTCACCGACAAACCCTTCGGTGTGAATCTCACCTTCCTCCCCACGGTCACCTCGCCCGACTACCCGGGATACATCCGCGCGATCATCGATGGCGGCGTACGCATCGTCGAGACCGCCGGCAACAACCCGCAAAAGTGGCTGCCCGGCCTGCACGAGGCGGGAGTCAAGGTGATCCACAAGTGCACTTCTGTGCGCCATTCGCTCAAGGCCGAATCGATCGGCTGTGACGCGGTCAGCGTCGATGGCTTTGAGTGCGGCGGCCACCCGGGCGAGGACGACGTACCGAATTTCATTCTCCTGCCGCGTGCGGCCGAGGAGCTCAAGATCCCCTTTGTCGCCTCCGGCGGCATGGCCGACGGCCGCTCGCTGGTCGCCGCTTTGTCGCTCGGCGCCGAGGGCATGAACATGGGCACGCGCTTCATCGCCACCAAGGAGGCGCCGGTGCACGAAAACGTCAAGGCCGCGATCGTCGCTGCCAGTGAGCTCGACACCCGTCTGGTCATGCGCCCGCTGCGCAACACCGAGCGCGTTCTCAAGAACGCGGCAGTGGAGCGCCTTCTGGAGAAAGAGAAAACCCTCGGCGCAGGCCTCAAGTTCGACGACATCATCGAGGAAGTGGCCGGGGTCTACCCCAAGATCATGCTGGATGGCGCGATGGACGCCGGCGCCTGGTCCTGCGGCATGGTCGCCGGGCTGATCCACGACGTGCCGACCTGCAAGCAATTGATCGACCGCATCATGGCCGAGGCGGATGCCATCATCGGCCAGCGTCTGGCCGGCATGGCGTCCCGGACCTGATTTTTTGCCGGCAGAGCACGGGGCCTGCATGACAGAGCAATTTGTTCTCGCGAAGGCCGACCACGCTTTCGCCATCGACCCTTATCCCACCTACCGGCGCCTGCGCGATATGGCGCCGGTGTGTCGACAGCCGGACGGCTCGGTCTTCCTGTCGCGCTACGACGACGTGCGCCGGGTCATTACCGATGTCGAAGGGTTTTCCTCTGACAAGAAGGTGGACTTTCTGCCCAAGTTCGGCGCGACCCCGCTCTACGAACACCACACCACGTCGCTGGTCTTCAACGATCCGCCGTACCACACGCGGGTGCGACGCCTGCTGGGACCTTTTTTCACGGCCCAGGCGATGCGCCGCATGGAAGCCTCGGTCGCGGCCAACGTCGACGAGTTGCTCGGCAGCGCAGCCGAGAAGCGCGTCATCGACGTCATGAGCGAGTTTGCGCTGGCCATCCCCTTGAACCTGATTGGCGAACTGCTTGGGGTGCCGCGCGCCGAGCGCGAGCCCCTGCGGCGCTGGGCCTCGCTGATCCTGGGCGGCCTGGAGCCGGTGCGCACGCCGGCCGAGCTGGCCGAAGGCCATACTGCGGTACTCGAATTCAAGGCCTATCTCAAGGACCTGATCGCCGCCAAGCGCCGACGCGGCGCTCCCACTGACCCCGATGTGCTGGACGCGCTGATCGCCGACCACGAACGGGGTGACGGACTTGCGATCGACGAAATTGTCCACAACTGCATATTCATGCTCAACGCTGGGCACGACACCACCACCAGCTTCATCACCAACGGTATCGACCTGTTGCTGCGTTTTCCAGAGCAGCGCTCACGCCTGATCGCCGATCCTTCCCTGATGCGCACCGCGATCGAGGAAATGCTGCGCTTCGAGAGTCCCTTGCAGATCGGCAACCGCAAGGCGCGCCACGACTGCGAGATCAGCGGCGAGAAGATCGTTGCCGGCACCTTCCTGCATTTGGGCATCGCTGCGGCTGACCACGACGAACGGCAGTTTCCCGACGCCGAATCCTTTGATGTCGGCCGGGATCCCAATCGTCACCTCGCGTTCGGCCACGGCATCCACTTCTGCGCCGGCAATGCGGTCGCCCGCATGGAGGCTTCGCTAGCCTTCAGCAGACTCCTCGCGCGCTTTCCCGAATTCGAGCGCGCCGGACCAACCGTGCGCCCGCCGCGCTGGCGCTTTCGCGTGATCGATGAATTGAAGGTGGACTTGAGGCCATGAACGAACCGAAAAAAGCCACCGGGCCGCTGGCCGGCGTGCGCATCGTCGACATGACCGCCGTGGGCATGGGGCCATGGGCGACCCAGATCCTGGGCGACATGGGCGCTGACGTCATCAAGGTCGAGTCGCCGGATGGCGACATCTTTCGCCACGTCACTCCCCAGCGCCATAAGGGGATGAGCCACGCTTTTCTCAATCTCAACCGCAACAAGCGCTCGGTCGTGCTCGATGCGCGCCTCGCGGAAGACCGCGCATCCCTGCTTGCCCTGGTGGCGCAGGCTGATGTGTTCATCTCCAACCTGCGCCCTGCCTCGCTGGCGCGACTGGGCCTGGATTACTCGACCCTGGCCGCAGAGCATCCACGCCTGATCTACTGCGGCTGCTACGGCTACTCCGAGGCCGGGCCCTATGCCGGGCGCTCCGCGGTGGATGACACCATCCAGGCGGCCAGTGGTATGGCGCACTTCCAGGGCGGCGAGAGCGGCACGCCGGCGTATGTGCGCAGCGTAGCGGCCGACAAGATCGCGGCCCTGTGGGTGGCGCAGGCGATCGGCTTCGCGCTCTATGCACGTGAGAAGAGCGGGCGCGGCCAGGCGCTCGAAGTGCCGATGTTCGAGTCCGTCACCGCGTTCATGATGGTTGAGCACCTGGCGGGGCGTGCCTTTGATCCGCCCGTCGGCCCGGCAGGCTACGCGCGCGTGGCCACTGCCGCGCGCAAGCCTTTCCGCACACGTGACGGGCACCTGGCACTGGTGCCGTATACCGATGCCCAATGGCGACGATTTTTCGACTTGATCGGCACTCCCGAGGTGCTGGGGGACGCGCGTTTCGCCGATGTGACCTCGCGCAGCCGGCACATCCCCGAGCTCTACGCGATGATCGAGGCTACCCTTCTCGCGCGTAACACCGCCGAGTGGGTGGCGATCTTCGCCGCGGCCGACATTCCGTTCGCCCCTGTCAACGATGTCGACTCATTGCTGGTTGACCCGCACCTGGAAGCGACCGGCTTCTGGCAACGCGACGCGCATCCGACCGAGGGCGGCATCGTCACGCCGGGCATTCCATTACGCTTTTCAGCGACACCGGGCAATGTGCGACGCCTGGCTCCCAACCTCGGCGAGCATACCGCTGAAGTGCTGGCTGAAATCGGCCAGCTGCAAGTTTCCAAGGAGGCATCATGAAGCCACGCAATTTCGCCTTGCTGCGCGCTCTCGGTGCGTTCCTCGTCACCGCCGGGACGCTGGCAACTCCAGCCTTGGCACAGGACTATCCGGCGCGTCCGATCCGCTTCGTCGTGCCCTTCCCGGCGGGCAGCGGAACCGACACCATCAGTCGCCTGATGCTCGATGAGATCACGCGCTCGACCAAGGCCAGCTTTGTCTTCGAGTACAAGCCAGGCGCGATCGGCACCATCGGCACCGATTTTGCCGCCAAGTCTGCGCCCGACGGTTACACGATGATGGTCTCCTCGTCGGCCACCCATTCATCCGGCCCGTCGCTGGTCAAGAACGTGCCTTACGACCCGGTCAAGGATTTTTCGCACGTGGCGCGCATCTGCGGCTTCGACATCGCGATGGTGGTCAATTCCCAGCGCGGGTTCAAGTCGGTGCTTGATTTCGTCGCCGACGCGAAAAAGTCGCCCGGCAAGTACAACTTCGGCTACGGATCGGGTACCGCGCAGGTGATCGCCATGAGCTTTGCGCGCTCGGCCGGAGTGCAGGTGCAGGGCATCGCGTACAAGGGGCAACCACCGGCACTGACCGACCTGATGGGCGGTCAAATCCAATTCGTCATGGCCGACCTCGCGGTGGCCATGACGCATATCAAGTCCGGCCGGCTCGAAGCGATCGGCCTGGCCGCGCCGCGCAGGTCTTCCCTCCTGCCCGGCGTTCCGACCTTTACCGAATTGGGATTGCGTGAGGTTGAGCTGGCCGGCTGGGTAGGCGTGTCGGGCCCGGCCGGGCTCCCGCGCGAGGTCGTCTCCTGGTGGTCGACGCAGATGAATCGGGCCCTTGCGCGCCGCGAGTTCCTGGACCGCCTGGCTGCAATCAGCGTCGAGGGCGAGCCCAACACGGTCGAGGAGTTCAATGCACACGTGCGCACCCAGTTGCAGACCTGGGGCCAGCGCATTCGTGAAGCCGGGATCAAGCCCGAATGACAAGCCTCTCCGCAAGAGCTCTGGTGTGCCACACCCTGGCAGACCAATTCGCGGGCGTCACAGTCAGGGAGGTCGCGGTACCGGCACCCGGCCCGGGTGAGGTGCGCGTGCGCATGCGCGCTGCCGCACTCAATTACCCCGATGTATTGATGACGCGCGGTGGCTACCAGCACAAACCGGATACGCCTTTTGTAATCGGCATGGAAGGGGCCGGCGAAATCGAATCGGTTGGTGCCGGGGTCAAGGAATGGGCCCCTGGGGACGCAGTGGTGCTGCAAAAGCGTGCCGGTACGATCGCAAGTGTGCTCGTCTGCGCCGAGACCGCCGTGAGGCGCCTGCCCGCCGGACTCGACTTCGCAGAGGGTGCTGCCCATACCGTCGGAGCCCTGACCGCCTACGTCGCGCTGGTGCGCCGGGCCGGTCTCAAGTCTGGTGAGACGC
>JBJXGS010000071.1:0-3618 GCA_046160545.1 Burkholderiales bacterium | reverse complement strand
AGCAGCCGGACAAACAACAGGTGGGCGCTCAGGGTGGCGCCCAGGGCGGTCAGGAGGGAAATTCTCCAGGGCATGCCTTCGCAGCCGCGCATGAGCAGCAGGAGGCCGACAAACGCCGCCGGCACGAAGCCGATCCATTGCATCGCGATGGCAAAGCCGACGCCTACAACGAGGTAGCCGATCACGCGTAGCAGCCCGCGCGGGTCAGCGTCGGCCGGTGGCGCTGTACTCGCTGCGCTGCGGCGCATGCTCACCATATCCACCACCAGACACAGGAGCGCGATTGCGATCAGCATGACGCCGAAAATGAACGGGAACAGGCCCGGCGCCGGCGTTCCCAGAACAAACAACCCGAGCTTGCGACCCTCCCAGGCTGCCCAGCAGCCGATGGCCGCCATGGCAAGCGATCCGGCGGCGCGGTAACGCAGTTCGCGGGAGATAGACAATGTCTTGCCTGGGCTGGAAGCGGGCGCGCCGGAAACGTCGGGATTCAAACCGGGCAGCAGGCCATCCTAATTCGGCACCATGCCCAGTTCGCGCACCGCGCGGCCTGTGCTGCCATGCGCGTCGCGAACGCGCTGTGTAAAGGACTTGCTGTCGAGGTATGCGGGGGGGGACATGTAGCGGCCGAGCACCTCCACAAAGGCCGGAACTGCGGTCAGCTCGCGCATCGCGTCCTCCCAGAACTTCACCACTTCCGGCGCCAGACCCGCCGGACCACCGATGCCCAGGAAGATCGGCAATGTCAACGGGTAGCCCAGTTCGGAATAAGTCCGCACTTCGGGCATGCCGGCAATCTTGCTCGGGCCACTCTCGGCAAGAACCCTGATCTGCTTGTTCCTCAACGGCGGGCCAAAGTCGGTGACAACGATGAATTCGAGATTGCCACCCAAAAGCGCGTTGAGCGCTTCGGCGCCACCGCCGAACGTGACAAAGCTGCCGGTGACCTTCAGATGTCGCAATGCGACTTCGGTGGCGATGTGGTTGGTACCGCGCGGCGCCCCGGTTGCCCAACGCAATTTTCCGGGATTGGCGCGGCCGAAGGCGATCACTTCCTCTACAGTCTTGAACTGCGACTCGGTCTGCACCACCAGTGGTGCGGGGCTCACCGTGAATTGCGCCAGGAAAGTGAAGTCCTTGAGCGGGTCGTAAGGCACCTTCTGGAAGTAGGGCGTCACCGTGAACGGGCTGGTGGAGATCAGCCCGACGGTGTAGCCATCCGCAGCCGAGCGGGCCAGTGAGCTCATGCCGATGGTGGCGCCACCGCCGGGCCGGTTCTCGACCACCATGGGCACGCCCCTGCTTTTCTGCAGCAGGTCGGCGATGAACCGCACGGTCACGTCGCCGCTGCCGCCGGGAGCGAAGGGCACCACCAGGGTGATGGCACGCGCAGGGTATTTGCCTTGCGCCAATGCGGCCAGGGGCAAGCCGAGCAGTGCGAGAACAGCGAGGAGCCGGATGACAATTCCCACTTTCGCATCTCCCTGGCAGTGTGCCCACGGCGGCAAAGCGCAACTGGCACGATCAAAACCCTGTGCCCGCAAGAATACATTAAGCGGATTGCATCAATCGGCCGCCGCGTCCGTTCTCCGGTAATCTCTCGCGGCATTTCGAATGGTTCAAGCGCGGGCTTGTCGCCATCCACACCCAACACCGGCCATTCGAGGTCATGCAGAATGCGATTCGCCAATTTCATCTTCCCCGAAGCGAGCGACCCGGCGCGCGACGGCGAGACCATCGCCGAGGCGATCGAAGAGGCGCGGCTCACCGAGCGGCTGGGATACGACAGCGCGTGGCTGGCAGAGCACCATTTCGACGGCAACTGCGCTTACGTCGATCCACCGACCTTTGCCGCCGCGATTCTCGGTGCCACCACCCGGCTCCGGGTGGGCTTCGCGGTCGCCCAGGTAAGCCTGCATCATCCGGTGCGGCTGGCCGAGCAGATCGCCCTGCTCGACAACCTCGGGCGCGGGCGCCTGATGGTCGGCATCGGCCGGGGTACCGCCTACAACGTGTATGAATACCAGGGCTACGGCATTCCCCATGGCGAAGCAGGCGAACGCTATGAGGAGGCCGAGACCATCATGCTCAAGGCATGGACCGGCACGCGGGGATTCGAGCATGCCGGCAAGTTCTGGCAGGTCAAAGGGCCGCCGCTGCGCCCGCGCCCGTTTACCCAACCGCATCCCCTGGTCCTGCGTGCAGCCTCGTCGGATCATGGCGCGACCGGTCTCGGCGGCCGTGGACTGCCCTTCCTGATGAATGTGCAGTCCGACGACAACACCTTCGCACGCCTGAACGCCTACCAGGGCGCGATGCGCGCAGCCGGGTTCGACGACAGCCATGTGTCGCGCTGCATGGACCAGAGCTGGATCTGGCGCAACGTCTACGTCGGTGAAACCGATGCCGAGGCGCAACGTACCGCGCTGCCGTACTTCGTCGGCATGATCGAACATCGTTCCTCGATGCGCGAGCGGGTGGCGGCAGACCAGGGCCAGTCGATCACCAGCAGCAATCCTGTTTATCGTGATCCGAAGATAGGCCTCCTGGCCGGCTCGGCGGCGCAGGTGGCCGAGCGCATGGCCGGGCTGGCACGTGCCGGCGTCGGCGGCGTCATGATGCAGTTCCGCCTGGGCTCGATGCCGGCCGCGGTGGCGAATGCGTCGATGACGCGTTTTGCGGAGCAGGTAATACCGGAATTTTCCAGGCGCATGGCAACGTGAAAGCCGCCGGCTCCGGTTCCATGGACATTCACGTCGTTCTATGGAAAATCCAGGCAACGCCATCTTGTCCGCGCCGACGGCGTGGTTAGCATAGGCCCCTCTTCCTGCCCGACAAGAGCGAGCACACCATGATCCGCATCCATTCGTACGCCCACGGTTTCCTGCGCGTTCTCGTCTCCGGCCTGTGCGCCGCGACCGGCCTGGCGGCGGCCCAGGGCTACCCGAACGCGCCCATCCGCGTCATCGTGCCCTTCCCTGCCGGCTCCGGCGTCGACGGCGTCGCCCGCATGGTGGTCTCGCGCATGGCCGAAGGACTGGGCCAGCCGGTGGTCATCGACAACCGCGCCGGCGCCGGCGGCAACATCGGCACCGAGTTCGTCGCGCGCGCACCCAAGGATGGTCACACGCTGCTCCTCAATGCGACGCAATTGGTCGGCAACCCGGGCATCAGCAACGTCAAGTACGACGCCGTCGCCGACTTCGCACCGATCGGCCTGATCTCGCGCGTGGCCGCGCTCCTGGTCGTGCCGCCGGATTCGCCGGCGCGCAACGTGGCGGAGCTGGTCACGCTGGCCAAATCGAAGCCCGGCGCGCTCAGCTACGCCTCGGGCGGCAACGGCGGCATCGGGCACTATTCCGGCGAACTGTTCAAGTCGCTGGGCGGCAACCTGGACATCGTGCACATACCCTACCGCAGCGCGGCCGAGCAGGTGACTTCGGTGATGACCAGCCAGACCCAGCTCGCCTACCCGGCAATCCAGATCGCGTTGCCGCAGGTGCAGGCCGGCAAGCTGCGCGCACTGGCCGTCACCACCGCGCGCCGCGCCGCGGCGCTGCCGGACGTGCCCACCATGGCCGAGGCATTTCCGCCCGGCTTCGTGCTCGACGCCTGGTA
>JBJXGS010000070.1:0-18898 GCA_046160545.1 Burkholderiales bacterium | reverse complement strand
CATCGCGGTATTGAAGACCACTTCACCGACGGTGCTCCCGGGGGCACCGATGGAAATTCCGCGAAAAATGCTGCCGTCGGCGAGCGCGAGTACAGCGGGGGACGGCGAAGGCTGGGACAAAGCGAGGACGTTTCGGTGGGCCGGCTGGGAGTAGTGTCACGCCAGATGGTGCAGCACGGCAAACCCGCGGAGTATAGCCGATGAGACGAACTAGTTCATTGTTTTTATTGGGTTTTTATGTATACAAAGCGTTTGGCGCATGTACACAGCCAGAGCCCTTCAGTCGCCACGATGTGCTCCAGGCCCCGCGCTTGCGCGGTCGCGATCCAGGACTTCAGCGCCGCCGCGCAGCTTCGTAGAGCGCCATGACGCGACCCGCGTAGTCGCGCAGGTCATTGATACGTGTCTCGGGCGAGGGGTGGCTCGAGAGAAATTGCGGCGGACCGCCGCCGGCGGCCTGGCGCATCTTCTCCCACAGGCTGATGGCCGCGCGCGGATCAAATCCGGCACGAGCAGCCAGTTCCACCCCCATGCGGTCGGCCTCGGTCTCGTGCAGCCGGCTATTGGGCAGGTTGTAGGTCAGCTGGGTGACCATGCTGGCCATGTCCATGGTTGCCGCTGATCCGCCCAAGGCGACCCCGACGCCGGTGGCAAAGAGCCCCGCGTTGATTTGCTGCGAGGCGCGTTCGCGCGCGTGCTCGCGCAGGGCGTGTGCGATCTCGTGGCCCATGACCGCAGCGATCTCGTCATCGGTCGCCCTGAGGCTCTGGATCAGGCCGGAATAGACGGCGATCTTGCCGCCCGGCATGCACCAGGCGTTGATCTCCTTGGAGTTGATCACGTTGACTTCCCAGTTCCAGCCGGGGGCGTCGCTACGGAAAACCCGGGTATGCGGAATCAGGCGCTGCGCGATACCCCGCACACGAGCAGTCATGGCTGCGTCCTGATTCAGCACCCCCTTCTGGCTGGCCTGGCTCAGGGCCTGGCGATACGCCTGCACCGCCCCCTGCTCCAGCTGGCGCGTCGAGACCAGTGCCGACATGGTCTGCTGCCGGTCCACACCCACCGACCCGGCGTCGGTGGTGCGCACGCTGCGGCAGCCGCCGACTGTAAGCGTGGCCGCCAGACCAAGACCCACCAGGAAAATTACTCGCATTGAAATACTCCGCAATCAGGCCGGGATGCTACGTTAACGCATCGACCGAGCCGGGGTTGACCCGCGCGCACCGCTCAAGACCAGAACGCCCATCAGGCACGCCAAGGCAGACAAGCTGAAAGTCCACTGTGCACCGACCCGGTCCCACAGGGCGCCCGCAACCAGCGCGCCGACGCTGCCACCGAACCCGAACGAAACCGCTGTGTATAGGCCCTGGCCGCGCCCCTGGCCCGTCGCACCGAAACTCTGCGCGATCAGCGCCACGGCGCTGCCGTGATACACCGCAAAGGTCGCCGCGTGCATGACCTGCGCTGCGACCAGAATCCACCACCAGTCACCGCCCCAGGCGATCATGGCAAAGCGTAGCGTGCCGATGACAAATGTGGCGGCATACAAATCGCGCATGGCGAAACGCCGCGCAATCCAGGGCCAGCACTGGAAAACGCCGATCTCCACGATCACGCCCACTGCCCACATGAGGCCGATGACAGTCTTGTCGTAACCCAGCGCACTCAAGTGCAGGGAGTAAAAGGTGTAGAGCGCGGCATGCGCGACGGCGTTGCAAAACGAAGCGGCAAAAAAAGCGCGCAGGTCGCGTCGCGCGAAGAGCGTTCGCAAGTCAGGAGCGGTCCCGGGCGAAGCTCCGTGTGAGGTGCGCGGTACCCACCAGGCAACCAGCGCCGTTACTGCCAGCAATGCCGCTGTCACATGGAGGACAACAGTGCTTGCCACGATGTCCAGAGCGGCACCCACCCCCAGAACGGAAAGCAGGAACCCGATCGAACCCCATACCCGAATGCGCCCATAGCGGCCCGGCGCGTCGCGCACATGGTTGAGCGTGATCGCCTCGATCATGGGCATCTGCCCGCTGGTAAAGAAGTGAAAGGCTACAAAGACCAAAAACAGCCAGGCGAACGAATCGCCCAGATACAGTCCACAGAACGAAACCAGTGCCAGAGCCGCGGCCAACCTGAGCAAGGGCGCGGCGCTGCCGCGCCGGTCGGCCAGTGATCCCCACAGCGCCGGACCGAACATGCGCATGACCTGTGGAATCGCGTACAGCACGCCGATCTGCGTGGCGGCCAGGCCGATGTCCTTCATGTAGAGCGTGATGTAGGGCGAGTACGCGCCGACGTACGCGAAGTACGCGAGGTAGTAACCCGACAGGGCCCAGGCCGGGCGCCGCACACGCATGCTCGGAGAGGTGGCCGTTGAGAGCGGCCGCGCGCGTTACGCGCGCGCCGGGACGCGCGGCGTGCCGGTGACTACTTCGGCACATTGCGCGCGATGGCGCAGAGCATGGTCCATCAACACGATCGCCAGCACGCCTTCGGCGATTGGCGCGGCGCGGATACCGACGCAGGGGTCGTGGCGCCCGTGCGTCTCCAGTGTCACCGGATTGCCGGCCTTGTCGATCGATCGGCGCGGCAGGCGGATGCTCGAGGTGGGCTTGAGCGCGATCGAGACCGTCACGTCCTGGCCGGTCGAGATGCCGCCCAGCACGCCGCCGGCGTTGTTCGACAGAAAGCCATCTCGGGTCATCTCGTCGCCGTGCTCGGTGCCTTTTTGCGTGATGCTGGCGAAGCCGGAACCGATCTCGACGCCCTTGACCGCGTTGATGCCCATCATGGCGTGTGCGATATCGGCATCAAGCCGGTCGTAAAGAGGTTCACCCCAGCCCGGCGGCACGCCTGAAGCCACCACATTGACCCGCGCGCCGACCGAATCGCCGGACTTGCGCAGCGCGTCCATGTATTCCTCGAGCTTTGCGACGGCACCCAGGTCGGCAACGAAGAAGGGGTTGGCCTCGCGATCCTCGACTGCCTCCCAGTTGGCGAACGGAACCTTGAACTCGCCCAATTGCGCAAGGTAGCCGCGAACCACCACCCCGTAGGTCTCGGACAGCCACTTGCGCGCGATCGCGCCGGCGGCGACGGTTGGCGCCGTCAGGCGCGCGGACGAGCGTCCGCCGCCCCGATAGTCACGCACCCCGTACTTCTGCCAGTAGCTGTAATCGGCGTGTCCGGGCCGGAAGGTTTCAGCGATGTTGCCGTAGTCGCGGCTTCTCTGGTCCTCATTGCGGATCAGGAGCGCGATCGGCGTGCCGGTAGTGACGCCTTCGAACACCCCTGACAGGATTTCAACCGTGTCCGGTTCCTGCCGTTGCGTGACATGCCGCGACGTGCCGGGGCGACGTCGATCGAGGTCGCGCTGGATGTCGGAGACAGACAGCGCCATCCCCGGCGGACAGCCGTCGACGACGCAGCCTATGGCCGGACCGTGCGACTCGCCGAAGTTGGTGACGCAGAACAACGCGCCAAGGGTGCTGCCGGACATGGCTGCTTCCGTAGAGGGAAGCCAAAGATTCTATCCGAGGCAGACAGCCCCGAATCGGTACCGAGGCTGCGGCGTCAGCTTCGGTAAACAAGTGCGCTACAGCAGTTGCACTCCAGGCAGCCCGCGCATCTTGCGATCGAATGTATGCACCGAGCTGCAGCCGGCTGCGCGTGCTTTTGCGGCAAGCAGGCAGTCGACAAAGTGCGCCGGACCTTCCTCGAACAATACGAGCGCTTCACCCATCACAGCGGCCGACTCCAAAAGCACGTTGGCATGGTGCGACAGGGCGTGCAGCGCCATCGAAATTTCGGAGCGCGATCGGCCATAGCTGCGGTCAAGAGCCCACACGATCTCAGCCAGTACGACATCGGCAATCCAGAAGGCTGAGGGCTCGTCGGCATGCGCATCGAACAAGGCACGCACCTTGGCCGCCTGGCCGGGGGCATCGTTTACCAGGAGGCGCAGCAGAAGATTGGTATCGAGCGCGATCACTTGCCGCTGCGACCGCTGCGCCCGGCCACCGCCGAGCCAATGCCGGCGTCCATCTCCTCGAGCGAGCGCGCCGCCTCGCCAGGGTGCGCCAACAGTCCGAATAGTCCGGCCGAGCCGCGCGCCAGGACCCGCCCCCGCAGCGTGCCGTCCGCCAACGCCTCGAATTGCAGGCGCGTGCCAGGCCGGATACCGAGTCGGTCGCGAATTTCCTTGGGCAGTGTTACCTGGCCCTTGTCGGTTACGGTCGATGACATGATTTTCGAGGTTTTTCTTACTATTTCATTTTAGCTTACTTTGTTATTAATGTAATAAAACATTGCATGTTCTTACATTTCGGGCGCATTCATGTCTTCGGAACCACCTACAGCTGTGCGCCCCGCAGCCCCAACGTTGTGGCCTGAAGTCCTTCCGGCGTCACGACCTGTGGGGCCCGTTCGGACGCAACTGTCAATTCGACGCGCGCAAACAGCCCGCGCCGGAACGGCCGTGTCATCGCGGGCCCGTCCTTGCGGCTGAAGAACGACCCCCACAGCCCGGACAGCGCCATCGGCACCACCGGCGCGGGAGCCAGCTTCAGGATCTCCATCATTCCCGGACGGAAGGGATACATCTCGCCGGTGTCAGTGATACGGCCCTCGGGGAATATGGCGACCAGGTCACCCGCCTTGAGCGCGGCGGCCGCATCTTTGAGCGCCTGGTCGCGCAGGGCGACGTTTTCCTTGGCGGAGGCTATCGGGATCGCCCTGGCGGTGCGAAAGACGAAGGACAGCACCGGGATCCTGAAGATGTTGTGATCCATCACGAAGCGGATCGGCCGCGGGCTGGCGGCGGCGATGATGAGGGCGTCGACAAAGCTCACATGATTGCAGGTGAGCAACGCCGGGCCTTCTTCGGGAATGTGCTCGATGCCGGTTTTCCTGAGCCGATAGACGCTATGGATCAGGAGCCAGCACAGGAAACGCATCAGGAATTCCGGCACCAGGGTATAGATATAGATCGCCACCAGGGCATTGAGGAGCGCGGTGACCAGAAAAAGTTGTGGGATCGTGAAACCCGCCGAGAGCAGCGTCGCGGCGATCAGGCTGGAGGCGATCATGAATAGCGCATTGAGGATGTTGTTGGCCGCGATGATGCGGGCGCGGTGCGACTTCTCGCAGCGCGTCTGGATCAGTGCGTACAGGGGCACTGAATAGAAGCCACCGAACATCGCCAGCAGGAACAGGTCGGCCAGCACACGCCAGTGCGCCGCGGTGGCGATGAAGTCCCCTGCCCCCATCTGCCCGACCGGCGCCATCCCGTGGGTGGCGAAATAGAGGTCGACGGCAAAGATCGACATGCCTATGGAGCCGAATGGCACCAGGCCGATCTCGACCTTGTGGCCTGACAAGCGCTCGCAAAGTAGCGACCCGGTGCCGATGCCGACCGAAAACACCGCCAGGAGCAGGGTGACCACGCCCTCGTTGCCACCCAGCACGTCCTTGGCAAAAGGCGAGAACGAGGTGAGGAAGGTCGCACCGAAAAACCACAGCCACGAGATTCCCAGCATCGACAGGAACACCGAACGATTGGTACGTGCGAGCTTGAGGTTGGCCCAGGTCTCGGAGAAGGGGTTCCAGTTGATCGCCAGCGTCGGGTCAGCGGCCGGCGCATGCGGCACCCCGGCGGCGGTGAGCCGGCCAAGCAGGGCCACGCCCACGCAGGCTGCCGCCACGTAAATCGGACCCTGCCCCGGGATTGCCGCGAGCGCCCCGCCCAGCATGGTGCCCAGCAGGATTGCGACGAAGGTCCCCATCTCGATCAAGCCGTTGCCGCCGATCAGTTCGTGCTCCTTCAGTTGCTGCGGCAAATAGGCGTACTTGACCGGGCCGAAGAGCGTCGAGTGCAGCCCCATCAGGAAGGTCGCGGCATAGAGCAGCCCCACATGGTGGGTTACGAAGCCGCCGGCGGCGACGAGCATGATGCCGATCTCAAGGTTCTTGACCAGGCGAATCAGTGTCGACTTCTCCATGCGGTCGGCCAGTTGACCAGCTGTAGCGGAGAACAAAACGAAGGGCGCGATGAATACCGCGCCGATCAGGAAGGCCGCCGTCTTGGGGTCGCCGCCGCCGAATTCGGCAGCGTGAAACGTCACCAGGATGGTGAAGGCGAACTTGAAGACGTTGTCGTTGCCGGCACCCAGGAACTGGGTCCAGAAAAACGGCCCGAAGCGGCGCTCGCCCAGAAGGGCGAACTGGCCTTTGTCGCGCGATGTATCCATGGATTGGGTGTCGGTCATCAAGATGGCTGGCAGGATCAGCCAGCGCGGACAGGCGCGCCAGCGCGACGCCAGGAGTAGCGCCCGGCGCGACTCCCGGTCGCGGTGAGGTGCCCTAGGCGGCGCGCTCCTGCGACTCTGCGTTAGCGGCACGCTCCAGGAGACGGCGGTACTGCGTCAGCGCGGCGTCGGCGGAAATGGCGATCTGGCGCGCGTGAGGCGTGCGCTTGAGATTCGTGGCCTGCGCGCTGATCATGTCACGGTCTTCATTGAACGCCAGGATCAGGTTGTCGTAGATCGCCTGCGTGAACACCGGGTCGACCAGTTCCGAACTGTGCGACTGCTGGAAGAAATAGTGGGTGGTGGTCGCGGTCTCGGGAGTCAGTGTCTGGCAACTGTGCAGTTGCACCGCGTTGGACATGTCGTCAGGCGCAGCGCCGACCGGTCGCCCGCCCGAGCGCATGAGCAGCGTGCCCGGGATCAGGAATTCGTAGATGAACCAGCGATCGACGTTTCCGGCGAACTTGCGCAGCTTGGAGTAGTACGGCGGCGGCGGCACATTCGGCACCCGCCGCGTCACTGTGAGGCCGCGTTGCCCTGGCGCGGTCACCGGTTCGATTTGCGCCTGCGACTGTGCAATCGCGACTGATCCGCCAAGCGTCTTCTCGTGCACATAGCTCAGGTGCGAAAAATCCAGCAGGTTGTCGCAGATGAGCAGATAGTCGGTGTCGTAATGCAGGTAGCCGGGCAGGTAGCGCCAGTCCGGATGGTCGTTGGAAAAGTTGTCCGGCAGCATGCTGCGGTCAGCCAGCGCGGGATCGCCCATCCAGACGAACACCCACTTGTTGTGCAGCGTAACCGGATAACTGCGCACGCGCATTTCCTTGGGAATGCGTTCCTGGCCGGGGATTTCGATGCACCTGCCCTGGGCGTCGAACTTGAGTCCGTGGTATCCGCAGCGCAAACAGTCGCCCTCGCGGCGGCCCTTGGAGAGGGGGGCCGATCGATGGCAACAGCGGTCTTCCAGGGCGACCCAAAGCCCGGCGGCCGTACGGTAGACGACGATGGGCTCATCGAGCACCACCCGCGAAAATAATCCGTCCGCGGGAACCTCGTGCTCCCAGGCGATCACGTACCAGCAATTGCGTACGAACATGACACTCCCCCCAGTTGGCTCTCGCGCCGCAGGGCCCCTTCCTGCGCTGCCTCGCGCCGTGCGGCCGGATGTGGCGATCGTGGACGCGGCGCGCGGCGGGCCACGCGGGCAGATGGCAGCGCGGTGTCAGCCCTCGGCCGGCCAGTCCTTGATGTAACCCTTGAGCATGCGATTTTCGAACGCCTGCTCCTCAAGCACCGCGCGCGCCACGTCATGGAAGGAAATCACACCCAGCAGGGTCTCACCTTCCATGACCGGCATGTATCGCTGGTGTGATTCGAGCATCGTCGCACGCAGCTCGTCGACCTCCATCTCCGGGGTTGCGATCGCGGGCTTGGCCTCCATGACTTCGGCAACGCTGATCTGCGCCATGGTTGGCGTGGGGCCGATGCGATTTTCCTTTTGACGCTGGGCGAGCACCTTGATGACTTCGCGAAAGGTCAGCATCCCCACCAGGCGGCCCTGCTGCATGACCACGACCGAACCGATGTCGCGCTCGGCCATGCTGATGACTGCGTCTGCCAGCGTGTTGGCGGGTGACACCGTGTAGAGCGTGGTCCCCTTGATGCGCAGGATTTCCTTGACTTGCATGTCGTAGCCCTCCCTTGGACAGCTCTCCCTAGCAACCGCAGGCCGGCTATGGACCGGCCCACACCCGCACGCCCTGGCCGGCGACAAGCGCTGCGCGCGAGGCCGACTGGGCGCGTTCGATCAGGTCATCGACGCTGGAGATCATCGAATCGAGCGTCGCCACCCCAAGGCTCACGCGCGCGCCGTCATGCGCCACGCTCTTCGAGAGTCGCGCGGCCGCCTTCTCGGCATACTCGGCGTGCGTGTCGATGCAGATCAGCATGAACTGGGTCTCGGCGGTGCGACACACGACATCCTGCATGCGCGCCGCCTCGCGCAGGGCGCGCGCGATAGGGCCGGAGTCGCCCGCGTGGTCGATGGCGATGATCGACAGGGCCCCGCCGCGCCGTCGCGCTGCAGCCCATTCACTTTCCAGGCGGGTGCGGAAGTAGCGCGCGTTGGGCAGGCCCGTGGCTGCGTCGATGGCGGCATTCTGCAGCAGGTAGCGGTAGACGGCCGCCAGTTCGCCGGCGAAGCGCATGGCCGGCGAGGCGTCGGCTGCTTCGATCGCCAGTTTGATGTCGGCGGCAATGGTGCGTCCGAAGTGACGCCCCCATTCGGAGGCGTTGCGGGCGATGTCGACACAGGCGGCGGCCAGTTCGCCGGGTGCCAATCCAAGCCGGGCGGCGCGCTGCACTGCCTCCATGACGCTGGCTTCGGGATAAGGAGAGGCCAGACTAGCCAGCAGTTCGCCGAGCCGTACCGTCTGCGCGACAAGATCGGCGCGCGCACCGGAGATCGGCGCCTCGGCGCCAATCTCCGCGTGCCGGTCCAACGCGCCGAGAAGGTCCGGTCCAGGCCCCCAGGATGGCGGCGCCTGGCGCCAGGCCGGGGTGACGTTGAGCCAGGCAGCCAGAAACGCCTCTTCCCCGCGCACAAGGCCGATGCGGCCGGCAACGCTGTGAGCGGCGACGGCTGCCAGTATCCCAACACCGGTCGCATCGGCCCCGGCGTCTTCCAGAAGCAACCCGGCCGAGACCTGCTGCAACACGCGCAGGCCGAAAAGGGGCAGGAGGTCGTCAGCCTCGATACCGCTGCGGCGTCCCAGCCCGGGCAGGGCGACGATCGCAATCAGGCGTTGACCAAACTGCGGATCGCCCGCCAGCAGGGCCGCAACCCGCGCCTCGAGTCCCGGTTCAGCCGGATCGAGGGCAAGAATGTCACGAGCGGACGACAGTGTCATCGGTGAAGCTTTGGCAGGCGTTCTTGCAAGGTCGCATGATTGTGGCATATCTGCCCACCGACCTGTGACCCGCGCCTCTGGCAGGGACGGCGCAGGCCGCGTGCTACCATCCGCGCCCCCAAAACTCCCCGGCGTGCGCCTTGCGCCAGCCGGGATGCACCATGCCACGCTACCCCGGTTTCGACACCCTGGCCCTGCATGCCGGAGCGGCGCCCGACCCCGCCACAGGGGCGCGCGCCACGCCTATCTACCTGACCGCGTCCTACGTCTTTCGCGACTCCGACCACGCCGCGGCCCTCTTCAACATGGAGCGCAGCGGGCATGTCTACTCGCGAATCTCCAATCCGACCAACGCGGTCTTCGAGGAGCGCATGGCGGCGCTGGAAGGCGGCGTGGCGGGCCTCGCCACTGCCAGCGGCCAGGCGGCCCTGCACCTGGGGCTTGCGACCATCGCCGGCGCCGGTGCGCACGTTGTCGCTTCACGCGCCCTCTATGGCGGCTCGCACAACCTGCTGCACTACACGATGCGCCGTTTCGGTGTCGAGACCACCTTCGTCGATCCGCGCGACATCGACGCCTGGCGCGCCGCCATCCGCCCTGAAACCCGCGTTCTTTTTGGCGAGACCCTCGGCAACCCGGGCCTGGACGTGCTGGACATCCCGCGCGTGGCGGCGCTGGCGCACGAGCATCACCTGCCCCTGATGGTGGATTCGACCTTCACCACTCCCTGGCTGATGCGCCCGGTCGAGCTGGGCGCTGACCTGGTCTACCACTCGGCCACGAAATTCCTGTGCGGGCATGGCACGGTCATCGGTGGCGTGCTCGTCGACGGCGGTACCTTCGACTGGGCTGCGGCCCATGCCAAGACCGGCAAGTTCGCCGAGATCGCCGCGCCCTACGCCGGCTTTCACGACATGAACTTCGCCGAGGAATCGACTGTCGCGCCGTTTGCGTTGCGTGCGCGGCGCGAGGGATTGCGCGACTTCGGCGCGGCGATGAGTCCATTTACTGCCTTCCAGCTGATTCAAGGCCTCGAGACCCTGCCCTTGCGCATGGCACGGCATGTCGAGAACACGCGCAAGGTCGTGGCTTTCCTGTCCGAGCACTCGCAAGTGGCGTCGGTGGCCTATCCGGGCCTGCCCGGTCATCCCGACCACGCGCTGGCGGCACGCCTGTTGCCCCGTGGGGCGGGCGCCGTGTTCAGCTTTGCGATCAAGGGCGACCGCGCGGCCGGCATGCGCTTCGTCGAGGCCCTGCAGGTGTTCTCGCACCTGGCCAACGTGGGTGACGCGCGCTCGCTGGTAATCCACCCGGCGTCGACAACCCACTTTCGTGTGCCGGTGGCAGACCTGGCCGCAGCTGGCATCAGCGAGGGCACCATGCGCCTGTCGATCGGCCTCGAAGATCCGGACGATCTGCTCGAAGACCTGGCACGCGGTCTGCGCGCGGCGCAAAAAGGAGCCGGATCATGATGCTCACCACACGCGTCGGACCGGTCTACGCCTATATCGGAGGCAAGCCCCTGGATGCCACCCTGCCCGCAGTGGTGTTCCTGCATGGCGCCCAGCACGACCACAGCGTGTGGATCCTGCAAAGCCGCTACCTCGCCCACCACGGATTTGCGGTGCTCGCCCTTGACCTGCCGGGCCACGGGCGCAGCACGGGCGCTGCGCAGGAATCGGTCGAAGCCATCGCCGCGGCCGTCGTCGATTGCCTGGATGCCGCCGGCATCGCGCGCGCCACCCTGGTCGGCCACAGCATGGGCTCCCTGATCGCGCTGGAAATCGCCGGAACGCAGCCGCAGCGGGTCGAAAAGCTGGTGCTCGTCGGGACTGCCTTTCCGATGCGGGTGTCCAAGGATCTGCTGACGGCTACGCGCGACGACGAGCCGGCAGCACAGGATATGGTCAACATCTACTCGCACTCGACTTATGCAGCCAAGCCTTCCAACCCGGGGCCGGGTTTCTGGATCGTCGCCTCCAACCTGCGGCTGATGCAGCGTATCCGGCCCGGCGTGATGCATATCGACTTTCGCGCCTGCGACGCCTATTCCGCCGGACTCGAGCGCGCCGCAGCCGTGCGCTGTCCGACCCTCCTCATCCTCGGGGGACGCGACGCCATGACCCCGCCCAAGGCGGCGCGCGCCCTGCAGGCCGCCCTCCCCGGTCAGCGTACGGTCCTGCTGCCAGTTTCCGGCCATGCGCTGATGGCTGAGGCGCCGGACGGTGTGCTCGACACCCTGCGCGAATTTCTGACTGCCAAGGCTTGAAAGGGCAAGCGACACGGGGGTAGGATGGCGCATGCTGGCGGCTGGGAGACGCCGCAACAACCCCAAATCGATGCCCACCATGCGCAACCTGATACCGATTTTCGTCATCGCCGGCGCCGCAGCGCTCTGGGTACCGGGGAGCGCGGCGCAGAACCCGGGCGCGCCGTCTTCTCCAGCGGCTGAGGCCGCAGCAGACCCGGCGACGCAAGCGATCCTTGGCGCCGTGGACGCGGTCGTCAAGGTCGGCGTGAGGGCGATCGCCAACGCCCGCTCGGTGCGCACCCTGGGTCGAGAACGCGAAGGCAGCGGGGTCGTGCTCGCGCCATCAGGCCTGGTGCTCACAATCGGTTATCTGATTCTCGAAGCCGAGGCCATTGAACTCACCGACAACGCCGGCCGGGTGTTCACCGGCGTGGTGGCCGCATACGATCACGCGACCGGATTCGGCCTGATCCGGCCCGCGGTGCCACTCAAATTGCAGGGCGCCACGCTGGGGGACTCTGCAACGGTGACTGCCGACGCGCGCCTTGTGTTTGCCCCGTGGGGGGGCCGCGGCAACGCTTCACTGGCGGCAGTAGTCTCGAAGCGTCGCTTCGCCGGCTATTGGGAATACCTGATCGACGATGCCATCTTTACCTATCCGCCGCGCGGCGATCACTCGGGTGCGGCGTTGATCGACCACTCCGGCCGCGTGGTCGGCATCGGCTCGCTTCTGGTCGCCGACGCAGCCCAGCCCAACCGGCGCTTTCCCGGCAACATGTTCGTCCCCATCGATCTGGTCAAACCGATCCTGGCCGACCTGGAGCGCTCCGGCCGCGCGCGTGAGACCGCGCGCCCTTGGCTCGGCCTGTCCACCCAGGAGGTCGAAGGCCGGCTTTTGGTCATACGCGTGCAGGAAGAAGGCCCGGCCGCGGCAGCAGGTCTTGCCGCCGGCGACGTGGTGGTTTCGATCGGCGGCGAACAAATCTCCACCCTGGAGGAGTTCTACCGTCGCCTGTGGTCCTCGGGCGCACCCGGCACGCGTATCCGCCTGGGTGTGCAGAAAGGCACGGAAGTGCGCGATGTCGAGGTGCGCTCGATCGACCGTCTCGAATACATGCGCACCCGGCCGGCGCTCTAGTCCATGGATCCAAGCTGCGTATCGCGCTACTGCCTTGCCGCCGGGCAGCACTCCGGCTTGGGCACCTTCGGTTCCGACATTCAGGTAAGCTTTTCGCATGGCCACCAGTGACGACGACCTGCTGCGCACCACCCGCATGGGTACCTTGCGCGGCGCGCAACCCGCGTATATCGCCGGGCAAATGGTGTTCCTGCAGCGAGACCTGCAGGGCTACGCCAAGGCTGCCGTCGCCAAAGTGCTGAGCATCCAGCCGGGCCGGCCAGGCGAGCATCGCTACCAGTTGCTCATCGGAGAAGACAGGCTTTGGGCCCACGAGGCGGACCTGCGGCCCACCCCGCCAGGCGCCCCACCGCTCGTTGGCGAGCCCGGCGGCGGCCTCTCGATCACCCAGCGCCTGCAATCGATGTCGCTTACGCAGCGCATGGCCACGCTGGGTGTGGACGAGACGCGCCGCCTGACCGACCTGGCAAGCACCCAACCCATGCATGCGCTGACCCAGGAAGAACGCATGGCCGAACTGCTGAAGACCAACCGCATCAAGACCCTGAACAGCGGGCCGCCTACGGTGCCGGGCAAGACCGGCGGCGATTCCGGTCAGTCCTGAGGGTCCAATCTCCTGGGCGTTGGCAGCCCACCCGCCTGCGCGCTTTGATTCGCATGACCCAGCATGCCGCGCAGGATGTTGACCTCCTCTCGCTCCAACCCCGCCCTGGCCGCCAGTCGGCGTAGGCGTGGCAGCAGGCGCTTGGGGTTTGCGGGATCTAAGAATCCTATCGCCGCCAACACGCTTTCGGCCTGACCGATAAGACCCTCCACCTCCGCACGGGTGGCTGGCGCATCGATGGCGCCGGCCGGCGGCGGTATGGCGCCATCAAGCGCCATGCGCATCTCGTAGGCGAACACCTGGACGGCGGCCGCCAGGTTCAGCGACGAATACGCCGGATTGGCCGGAATGTGCGCGACCGCGTCACACAGGCGCACTTCGTCGTTGGCAAGACCCGAGGTTTCGTTGCCGAACACCAGCGCCACCGGGCCGCGCGCGGCGGCTGCCGCCAGCGCGAGGGCGGCGCTGCGGGCATCTTGGACGGGCGCGGAAATCTGGCGCGGCCGCGCGGTGGCTGCCACGCATAAGACGCAGTCTGCCAACGCGTCAGAAAGATTTGAATGCTCGCGACGCCCGGCGAGCACGTCGTCGGCGCCGCTGGCGAGCGAACGCGCGACCTCTCCGGGCTCGCAGCGTCGCGCCGCCAGCGTGAGCTGCGAGAAGCCCATGGTCTTGATGGCGCGCGCAGCCGAGCCGACGTTACCGGGATGGCTGGTGCCCACGAGCACAAAGCGCACGCGTGCGAACAGGTCGGGGGCAAGGGTCACTGGGATAAAATCAGCATTCTTGCCCGTCGCGCCGCGCCCGCCGCGCACGGCACTCACCGGAATACCCAATGCATCCGATGCTCAACATCGCGGTCAAGGCCGCGCGCAAGGCGGGCAGCGTGATTCTGCGCGCCTCGCGCGATGTCGATCTTCTCAAGGTCGAGTCCAAGCGCCAGAATGATTTTGTCACCGAGGTCGACCGCGCCGCCGAAGCCGCGGTGATCGGCGTCCTGCGCGAAGCCTACCCGAATCATTCCATCCTGGGAGAAGAGTCCGGCCTCTCCAAGGGCTCGCAGGCAGAGTTCCAGTGGATCATCGACCCGCTCGACGGCACGACCAATTTCATACATGGTGTACCGCAGTACTGCGTGTCTGTCGGCCTCTTGCACAAAGGCATACCCACCCAGGCGGTGATCTACGACCCCAATCGCAACGAACTATTCACCGCCACACGTGGCTCCGGGGCCTACGCCAATGACCGGCGCCTGCGCGTCTCGCGGCGCGAGCGCATCAACGAAGCCTTGATCGGCACCGGTTTTCCGTACTCCAAGGTCGAGTCGCTGGAGCGTTATATCGAGATGTTCCGCAAGGTCACGCTGAATTGCGCCGGCATCCGCCGTCCGGGCGCCGCCGCGCTGGACCTGGCCTACGTGGCCGCCGGGCGCTTCGATGGCTTCTGGGAGATGGGGCTCTCGCCGTGGGACATGGCGGCAGGCATCCTGTTGATCACCGAAGCGGGCGGGCTGGTAGGCAATTTCCAGGGTGAGACCGGCTACATGGAGAGTGGCGAAATCGTCGCCGGCAATCCCAAGGTGTTCGCGCAACTGGTGCAGCTGATCTCCTCGGTTTGAGCCCATGGCCTCGTTCCTGGCGCGCTTTCGCCGGGCGGGGCCGGACCAATCGAGCCTGCTTGAGTCCGGCATACGGGCGTTCGATGCAGGGGACCTTGACGCCGCGCGCCGTGCATTCGAGGCGGCAGTCAAAGCGCACCCGGACGACGCGCGGGCCCTGAACCTTCTGGGTGTGGTGGCCATGGCCTGCGGCCAGCTTGAAATGGCGGAGCGCAACTTCCGTGCAGCGCTTGCCATCGATGCAAATATGCATGGCCATTGGTTCAATCTCGGCAATGCGCTCGCCGGACAGCAGCGATTCGCTGACGCAGTGGCCGCCTACGAGGCTGCGCTGGCGCGTTCGCCCGCAGACTTCGCAACCCTCTTCAACCTCGCGCGTGCGAACTCCGACGCAGGCAACCTGGACCGCGCCGTGGATGCGGCCCGCCGTGCCACCGAGGCGGCGCCCGGTCATGCGGGAGCCAGGATAGAACTTGGAACGCTCCTTGTCCGCCGCGCGTCGATGCGCGCTGATCCGGCCTGCCTTTCCGAGGCAGCGGCCATTCTCGAAGCGGCGCTCTCGCTACCGCAGATCGATGCCATGGCGCGCCACAATGCGCGGCTCTTCCTGGCCGAGGCGCGCACCATGGCCGGCCAACCTGGCACGGCCCTGCCTTACTTGCAGGCCCTGCACCAGGCAGCCCCGGACGATATCGAAGGCCTTATCAAGCTGGCCAATTGCCTCAATACGCTGGGCATGATCAGCGTTGCTGCGCCGTACTACGCACGCGTGGTTGCCTTGGTGCCCACCCACCTGCCGGCGATCTCGTCGGCGATCAGTTCGGCGGAATACCTGGCCGAGGTTCTGCCGGCCGAGAACACCAGCAACCGGCGCAAGCTCATGCAGGCCTTTGCCGACCCGCTGCGCGCAACCTCGTGGAGCAACTCCCGCGACCCTGGGCGCCGTCTGCGCATAGGTTATTTGTCGCCGGACTTCCGTTCCCACGTGGCCATGGTCCTATTTGAAGACGTGCTGCGCCACCATGACACCTCGGCTTTCGAAGTGTATTGCTACGACGCGGCCAGCCAGCGCGACGCCAAGAATCGCGAACTGCGCACCTTGGCTGGGCATTGGCGCGAGATCGACACCTTGTCGACCCAGGCTGCCTTCGATCTGATTCGAGGCGACGGCATCGACATCCTGGTCGATCTGGCCGGGCATACTGCCGGCAATCGCCTGATGGTCTTTGCGCGCAAGCCCGCGCCGGTCCAGGCAAGCTGGCTGGCCTATCCGGGCTCGACCGGCTTGCCGGAAATCGACTACCTGGTGAGCGACGCGGTGACCTCGCCGCCGCAGTTCGAGCACCATGCCAGCGAAAAGATCTGGCGCCTGCCTGGCACACGGTTCTGCTACACACCCCTGCCCGACGCGCCGGCCGCCGCGCTTCCCGGCGCGGAAACCAGGCCGACTTTTGCCTGTTTCAACAACGTCTCCAAGCTCAACCTGCGTGTGCTGGCCCTCTGGCGGCGCCTTATGGCGGAGGTGCCCGAAGCGCGACTGATCCTCAAGTCGGGCGCGCTCGATGCGGCCCCTACCCACTCCTGGCTGTCCGGCGAACTGCTGCGTGCCGGAATCGATCCCGGCCGTGTTGAATTGCGCGGCGGCAGCAGCTACGCGAGCACCCTGGCCGAATATGCGGACGTGCATGTGGCCCTCGACCCGTTTCCGTTTTGCGGCGGGCTGACATCGCTGGACGCGCTGTGGATGGGGGTGCCCGTGGTGACGCTTGAGCAGGAACTCATGGCGGGCCGCCAGACGCAGGCATTCCTGCACTGTTTAGGAGCGACCGGATTGGTGGCGAGCGACGAGGAAGACTACGTGCGCATCGCCGCGGCACTGGTGCGTGACCGCGCCCGCCTGGCCGCATACCGACAGGACCTGCGTTCGCGCATGCTGTCCTCCGCGCTGTGCGATCACGCCGGGTTTACGCGAGCCATCGAAGCCGCATGGCGCGCAATGTGGCAGCGCTGGTGCGCGGCCTGAAGTTCAATTGACGACGCTTTGCCAGGCTTCGAGGTAGGCGGCTTCCAGCTTGCGCGTAAAGCCGACCGCGTCCATGAGCGCGCTTGTGGCCACACGTTCTCGCAGGCTTGCCCGCAGCCCGGCCAGGCGGGTCGGGTCCGCTGCCAGATTGGCCGCAAGGTCCACGTAGGATTCCTCGTCGCCTGCGACGAATTCCTTCATTCCCGTGGCGGAGAGCAGGGTCGCGCCGTAACGAGCGGCTCCAGCTGCCCCGGGCAGGGTAATGACCGGTATCCCCATCCAGAGTGATTCGCAGGTGGTAGTGGCACCGTTATAAGGAAATGTATCGAGGGCGATGTCAGCCTCGTGGTACGAACGCCAGTACGCCGACGCCGCAATGCGGCCGGTCGGAATGACACGCGCAGGGTCGCAGCCGGCATGCTCGAGGCGCTGGGCGAGGGTTTGGCGAGCGCTGCCTTCCGGCACGCCGCGCATGAAGAGCACCGACCCGGGTGTGCGGGCCAGGATGCGCCCCCACAGCGCCAGGGCTGCATCGCCAACCTTGTCGAAGCGATTGAATACGCCGAAACGGATTGGCGTGTGCAGCAAGGCTCGCACGGCAGTCGCGCGGGCTTCCGGGGGCGGCTGATAACACCATTGCACCGGCTCCACACGCAAGAGCCTTTCGCGGTAACGCGCATCCGCCTGCGGCGGTGGATCGACAATCGAATCGCTGATGCGGTAGTCCATGGCCAGCATGCCGGTCGTGGCCGAGTAGCCCAGGTAGGCGACCTGCAGCGGTGCCGGACGACGCGCAAACAGCCCCAGGCGATTGCCGGCGGTGTGGCCGGACAGATCGATGAGGATGTCGATGCCAAGTGCGCGCACCAGGGCACAGGCGGCAGCATCGTCGAGGCTGCCGATCGACTGCCAATGATCCACATGCGACTTGAGAAGCGTCGTGGTCGTATCGGTGTCGCGACCGTTGTCAAAACACCAGACTTCGAAACGATCGATGTCGTGATGCCGGAGGACAGGCTCAAGAAATCTCGCTACCGCATGTTCGCGCAGGTCGGCCGAGACGTATCCGATGCGCAGCCGGCGCCGTGATCGATCGATATTGTGACTGGCAGCGGCGCGCGTTTGCGGGTCGGCGAAACGCCCGGCCCACTCCAGGTGGCGGGCGAGTAGCGTCGCGCCGTCGACCGAGGCATCCATCGACAACGAGAGCAGCCCAAGCCTCATGCACTCATCCTCGTGGGCCGGAAAGTGGCCGGCCGCTTCACGCAGGAATGCCGACACGCGCGCGACATCGCCCTGCCCTTGCAGGGTCAGCTCCTGGGCCCCGATCATCGCGGACACGAGCCCGGCGTCCTGGTTTCCGCCAGCCAGGGAGAGCGCACGCCACAAGGCCGCTTCGGCCTCGGCCAGATTGCCGCGCCGATACTGGAGATTGCCAAGGTTGTACCAGGCCTGAGCGACCTGTGGAATCAACTGCGTGGCGCGTTCCAGGCATAGGAGCGCCTCGTCCCCCCTGCCTAGCCAGCCCAGCAGTACCCCCAGGTTGAGCAGCACCCCGCCGTTGTCAGGCGCCAGAACCAGCGCGCGGCGGTACTCGGCGACGGCGGCTTCGTGTTGACCCGCCTCGCTGAGCGCGGCGGCGGAACCGATCAACAAGTCGAGATCGGCCGCGCTGCGCGCGGTGTCAGGCGTCGTTCGGTCGTTCATGGTGCGCTAGTTGAACACGTTTGCGCCTGCCTCTGCAGGGCATGGCACTGGTGGCGACGCGTACAATTTCTTCTTGATGAAGAGCGCCACCAACGTCGTCCCGATCGCCGGCCATACGCCGATGATGCAGCAGTACCTTGCCATCAAGGCGGACCATTCGTCCACGCTGGTGTTCTATCGCATGGGCGACTTCTATGAGCTCTTCTACGAAGACGCCGACCGCGCCGCGCGCCTGCTCGGCATCACGCTCACGACTCGCGGCGCATCCGCCGGCGTGCCGGTGCGCATGGCCGGTGTGCCCGTGCACTCGGTTGAGCAGTACCTGGCCCGGCTCATCAAGCTGGGCGAA
>JBJXGS010000069.1:0-9292 GCA_046160545.1 Burkholderiales bacterium | reverse complement strand
CTTTGCAGGGCGGCCGGCTTCGAACCGCGCGTCGCTTTCGAGGTCGAACGCATGATGACCAACCTGAACCTGGTGGCGGCGGGCGCGGGCGTGTCGGTGGTGCCCGCGTCCATGCGCGGCACCCACGGTCACGCGATCGTCTACTGCCCGGTTGCCGACGCTGGCAGCCTCGATGCGCCATTGACCCTGGCTTATCGCCGCCACGAGTTGGGGGGCGTGCTCGCAAGCTTTGTCGGGCTGGCACGCAAGGTGGCGCCTCGGTTTGCCGGGACAGCGCGGGCGTCAAGCCTGAGTGCGTCAACATGATCGCGTTGTCATCAATCAATCGTGCCGCGAAGCTTGCCGGCCTGTTGGCGTGTGCTTTGCTGGTTCTCGCCGAGTCCGTCTTCGCGCAGGCGCGCTGGCCGCAGCGCGCCTTGCGCATCATCGTGGTCTATCCCCCGGGGGGCGTGAGTGACGAGACCGCGCGCATCATTGCCGATCGCCTGGCCCCGCGACTTGAAGTGCCGGTGCTGGTGGAAAACCGCTCGGGCGGTGGCGGCGCGGTCGGCATGGCGGCGCTGGCCAGGTCGGTGCCGGACGGGCATACCCTGGCCTTTTCGGCGATCAGCCCTCTGACCTTGAACCCGCACCTGGGGCCGGTCGGCTACGACCCGCGCCGCGACGTGGCGCCGGTCATCGGCGTCATGCTCACGCCAGTGGTGGTGGTGGGTACGCCGGCCTTCGCCGGTGCCAGCTTCCAGGATCTCATGCAGTCCGCGCGCTCGGCGCCCGGCCGCCTGCGCTGGGGCAGTTCGGGGCGCGCGACGGTCGGCCACATGGTGTTGGAACATGTGCGGCTGGCCGGCCAGGTCGACATCACCCATATTCCGTACAAGGGCGGTGGCCAGCAACTCAACGACGCCCTGGCGGGGCATTTCGAGATACTTTCCACCAACGTGGCTCAGGCGCAGCTGCAGTACATACAGGCCGGGCGGTTCAAGGCCCTTGCGGTCGGCGCACCAGAGCGGCTGCGGGTTCTGCCGCAGGTTCCCACGCTGGCCGAGCTCGGTTTTCCGCGTGCCAACCTGACCTCGCAGTTCGGTCTGTTCGCGCCTGGCGAAACGCCGGAGGGCATCGTCAATCGCATCGGTGCCGAGGTGGGCGCCATACTGCGCCAGGGTGACTTCCGCGAACGGCTGATGGGTGCAGGCAACCTGCCGCTGTCCGGCGGTCCCGCCGAGTTCGCACGTGCCATCGAGCTTGACTCAGAGCGCAATCTGGCCGTGATCAAGGCGGCCGGAATTCGCATGGATTGACGCGTCGCGCGTACTGGCGCCTTCCGCAACCCATGAGCCAATAGACCATCGGCAGGCGCGACGTACCTGATAGCATCAACCGATCATGACGGCACGACTTTCCTACCTGAACCTTTTCGCTCACGACATCGAGGCGCAGGCGCGCTTCTATGCCGCTGCGCTTGACATGGCCGAGGTCATGTCGCTGCGTTCGCCGATCTTTCGCTGCCTGGATGCCGGCGGTGTGCTGCTGGGTTTCAACGCGCATGCGGCCTACGAGTTGCTGAACCTCGCAGACCGGGTTCCGGAACGGCCGGTCACGTCCGCCTACGCCACCTTCGAACTCGAATCAACCGCGGCCGTCGATGCCGGGGTCAAGCGCGTCCAGGACCTGGGCGGCACTCTCCTCAAGGCGCCGTACCGCACCTACTACAACGCCTACCAGGCGGTGCTGGCGGATCCGGAAGGCAACGTGTTTCGCCTGAACCACGATCTGAAGCCGGATTGAACGGCAGCGACGACGCCTGCACCTTCAGCGCGGGGTGGCGTGCCCCGAACCCGGGGCGGTGGCGGTAACGCGCCCAAGGCTTCACTCCTCCGGCAGGATCACCACCTTGCCGGTGACTTGGCGCGCCGCCATCGCGTTGAGCGCAGCGGCCGTTTTGGCCAGCGGATAGCGTGCCGAGATGTGCGGGCGAATGCGCCCCTCTTGAAGCCAGGTGAAGAGCTCCTTCATCATCGCGTAGTTTTCCTTGGGTTCGCGGCGCGCGAAGTCGCCCCAGAACACGCCGACGATCGCGCAACCCTTGAGCAGCGTCAGGTTGAGCGGGATCCTTGGGATCTCGCCGTTGGCAAAGCCCACCACGAGAAAACGCCCGCGCCAGGCGATGCTGCGCAGCGCCGGCTCGCTGTAGCTGCCACCGACCGGGTCGTAGACCATGTCGACGCCCTTGCCGCCGGTCAAGGCCTTCAAGCGCTCGCGCAGGTCCTCGCTTACGTAGTTGATGAGTTCGTCGGCGCCGTGCGCCTTGCACACCGCGAGTTTTTCGGCCGAGGAAGCCGCCGCGATGACGCGTGCTCCGACGATCTTGGCGATCTCGATGGCCGCCACGCCGACACCGCCGGCTGCGCCCAACACCAGGAGGGTCTCGCCCGCCTTGAGCCCGCCGCGGTCGATCAGCGCATGGTGCGAGGTCGCATAAGTCAAGCCCATCGCCGCGGCGACCGCCATATCCACACCAGCGGGCAGCGGCACGACCTTGTCCGCGGCTACCGCGACCTCCTCGGCGAACGCGCCATTCCCGAGCAGCGCGACTACCGGCGTGCCGGGCTTGAGATGCGTGACGCCCTCACCCACCTCCTTGATCAGGCCGGCGACTTCGCTGCCGGGAGCGAACGGCAGCGGCGGCTTGAACTGGTACTTGTTCTCGATGATCAGCACGTCCGGAAAATTGACGCTGGCCGCCTTGATGTCGATGACGACCTCGCCCTTGCCCGCGACGGGCGAGGCGACGTCTTCCAGCACCAGGGTGTCGGGCGGGCCGAATTGCTTGCACATGACCGCTTTCACTGTTCTGCTCCTCTCGGTTGTTCATGGCCGCGCGCCGCATGGGCCGGGCCGGGCGGGCGCCATGTTACGGCAGGCGCGGCGCCATCGTGCGATCATTTGAAAAACGGAAAAAACCGCGATGCTCAACGCCGCCGACAATGAATGCCTGACCCGCTCCGGCCCCGGCACGCCGATGGGCGCGCTCATGCGCCGTTTCTGGCTGCCGGTGGCGCTGTCGGCGGAGTTGCCCGAACCGGACGGCGCGCCGCTGCGCGTGCGCGTGCTGGGCGAGGACCTGGTGGCCTTTCGCTCAAGCGACGGGCGCGTCGGGCTCGTGGAGCCGCACTGCGCGCACCGCGGGGCCAACCTCTTTTTCGGACGCAACGAGGCCGGCGGCATCCGCTGCATCTATCACGGCTGGAAGTTCGACCTGGAAGGGCATGCAGTGGAAATGCCCAACGTGCCGGCTGCCGCGGCAAGCCGCAGCCGTACCTCGATCACCGCATACCCGACCCGTGAATTCGCCGAGATGATCTGGGCCTATCTGGGCCCGCACGAATTCATGCCGGAAATGCCGCAACTCGAGGCCGGTCAGGTGCCGCCCGCGCATCGTTACGTCACCAAGAAACTGCAGCAGTGCAACTGGGCGCAATCGGTCGAAGGCGCGCTCGATACCGCGCATTTCTCGTTCCTGCACATGCCGGCACCCAAAGTGGCGCAGGCAGTGCATCCCGACGCCAACGCCGATGCGCGGCGCCTGGCGTGGATGCGCGACGATCCCATGCCGCAGTTCTCCTTTGTCGAGCACGCGGCCGGTTTCGCCGCTGGCGCCGCGCGCCGCGCCGACGGCGAGGACCTGTACTGGCGCATCACACAGTTCCTCCTGCCCAACCACAGCCTGGCGCCGAATGCGTTTCCCGGCGAAAGCCTCCAGGGCCAGACCTGGGTACCGATCACCGACACCGAGTGCTGGATCTATACCTATGCGTGGAACCCGGCCCGTGCGCTGACTGACGCCGAACGAGCCAAGCTCGCGCGCGGTCATGGTGTCATCGCGGAGACCGACACCGACTATGTGCCCCTGCGGCGTCGCGAAAACGACTACCTGATCGACCGCGCCGCACAGCGCAACGAGAGCTTCACAGGGGTGCGCGGGGTCTCCGAGCAGGATGCGATGGTGCAGGACAGCCAGGGATTGATCGCCGACCGCACGCGGGAACATCTGACCGCGACTGATGCCGCCGTGGTGCGCTTTCGCCGCGTGGTGCTGGAGGCAGCCAAGGCATTGGCAGCCGGCAAGGCGCCGGCCGCGGTTCAGGACGGAGCCGCTTACCGCTTGCGTTCCGGCAGCTGGGTCGCGCACCGCGACAAGACACTGGCTGAGGTCATGCGCGAGCGCTTCGGCGACATGATCGGGCGGGCGCCGCAAGACGATTAAGGGGGGAACCGCAGTGACGACAGGGTTGATGGGGAGTCGGTTGGCGCGCAATGTCGCGTGTGTTTGCCTGGGGTTGACGGCCGCGCTTGCGGCCGCAGGGGTTTGTGCGCAGGCCTTCCCCGCCCGTTCGGTGCGCGTGGTGGTGCCCTATCCGCCGGGTGGCATCGGCGATACCGTGACACGCGCGCTGACCCAGGCCATGGGCGAAGCGCTCGGTCAGCCCTTTCTCATCGACAACAAACCCGGGGCGAGCCAGATGATCGGCGCCGAACTGGTCGCGCGGGCGCCGGCGGACGGGCATACCCTGTTCCTGGGCAGCGTAACCAGCCTGGCGATCAACGTCAACTCGCAAAAGAAACTGAACTACGACCCGCAAAAGGATTTTGCCCCGGTCGGCATGGCCTTCTATTCGCCGCTCTACCTGGTGGTCAATCCCGCGCTCGCGGCGACCTCGGTGCGCGAACTGATACAGCTCGCGCGCGCCCAGCCCGGACGCCTGAGCTTTGCCTCGATTGGCCAGGGCGGGTCGCTGCACCTGGCCGCGGAATTGTTTCGCACCATGGCAGGGCTGGACATGGTGCATGTGCCCTACAAGGGCAGCGCGCCAGCCTTGACCGATTTGATCGGCGGACAGGTCAGCCTGATGTTCGACGCCGGTGTCTCGGCGCTGCCGCAGGTGCGCGCCGGCAAGCTGCGCGCCCTGGGCGTGACCAGCCGGACGCGTTCTGCTTCTGCGCCCGATTTGCCAACCGTCGCCGAGGCCGGTGCGCTGCCCGGCTACGAAGCCATCATCTGGTTTGCCCTGGTGGCCCCGGCCGGCACGCCGCGCGACACGATTCAGCGCCTGTCGCAGGAACTGGTCCGTGCAACCCGGACGCCGGGCCTGCGCGAGCGCTTCGCAGCGCAGGGTGTGGAGTTCGGGGCAGGGACACCCGATGAGCTGGCGGAAGTCATCCGCGACGAAATCCCCAAATGGGGCAAGGTGTTGAAGGACGCCAAGGTGGCGCCCGAGTAGCCGGGCCCGATTCAGACGCCCAGATGGCGATACGAGGCCTCGGCGGCGTGGTGCAGGATCGGATCAGTGGTCATGTCCGGAGTGGTGCCTACGACCGGGACGATGGTTGCGGCGGCCAATGCGGCCCCCGCGGCGATGGCCAGGCTCACGAAGATCATGGTCAGGGACTTGGTGGTTTTCATGATGTGCTCCCCTCGAAGCGTGGTTGTGTTGCAGTGACTCCATGATCGGGCCGGCAGCGCCGGCTTGCGAGGGGGCAAACCGGTTTCGAAGTGCGCTTTCGCACCGCCGGGGAGCCCTTTGGCGCTAAAGTCCGCCGTCGGGACAGAAAACGTGACGCAGGTCACGTGAAGAGAGGGGCGATGGCGACTGGGACGGTGCAAGCTTCGATCGTCGGTCTGCGTGGGGTCGAGATGCTGGTAGGCCTGAGTCCGGATCGGCTCGAGGAACTGGCGCGCGAGCTGACCTGGAAGCGCGTGCCCGCGGGACAGCACGTCATCGACCGTGAGGTCGGCAACAGTGATGTGCATCTGATCGTGGCCGGGCGCGTGCGCGTGACCGTCTCGGCCGCCTCCGGGCGCCACATCACCTATCGCGACCTGGGCGCGGGCAGTGCAGTGGGCGTGCTCGCCTGCATCGACGACGCCGGCCGCAGCGCCGACGTGGTGGCGATCGAGGAATGCCTGATCGCGACCATGGTTCCCGACCTGTTCCACCGCCTGATGCGCGAGTCCGCGCCGGCAGCGCGCTGGTTGCAGAAGTCGCTGGTGCGCATGGTGCGCGAACTATCCGACCGGGTCTTCGAGGTCAGCACCCTGGGCGTATCAAATCGCGTCCACGCCGAACTCCTGCGCCTGGCACGCGAAGCGGGCGTGGCGGACAACCGAGCCCTCATTGACCCGGCACCCACCCATGCCGAAATCGCCGCCCAGATCAGCACCTACCGCGAGCAGGTCACGCGCGAGATCTCGGCCATGGTCAAGGAGGGCTTGATCGAGCGTCAGGGGCACCATGGACTGGTAGTGCCGGACGTCGAAAAACTCTCACGCATTGTCGCGGAGGTACGGCGCGTGGCGTGAGTCGCAAGCGGTTCAGCGCTTGCCGTCCGGCAGATCCGCAACGTGCGTCAAGTAGGTTCGAATCACCCACGCATCATCTTCGTGTTGCAGTCCCATGTCCACGCCGGCTTGAAGGGCGGCATGAGCCCGGGCGCCCAGCTCGGCGCGGGCGCCAAGCTGGTGCGCCATCTCGACGGCCAGGCGCACATCCTTGGTCAGGATCGGCATGGCCGCGGCGACGGTATGGTCGTCGTCGATGACGCGCTTCATGCGGTCGCCAATCATCCAGCTGGCGCCGCTGGAAGCCTGTACCACCTCGTGGACGCGGGCCAGGTCGAGTCCCGCGCGCTGGGCCAGCGCGAAAGCCTCGGCGCCGGCCACCAGGTTTACCGCCGCCAGCAGGTTGTTGACCAGTTTCATCGTCGAGCCGTCGCCAGGCGCCTCGCTGATGACGAAGCGCTTGTCGCTCATGGCGCGAAAAGCCGGATCGCAACGGGTCAGCGCAGCGGCGGGACCGGAGATCATCATGCTCATGGTGCCGGCTTCGGCGCGCACCGGGCCCCCGGATATCGGCGCGTCGACAAGCACGATCCCGCGCCCGGCCAGGCGCGTCGCGAGGTCGCGCGCATAGGCAGGCCCGACCGTCGAGCACATCACGACGATGCCGCCGACTGGCAGCGCGTCGGCCAGTCCGTCGCGGCCGAAGACGATCGCGTCGGTCTGGACGGCATCGACCACCACCGAAATCACGATGTCGGTTCGCGCGGCGATGGCTTGAGGCGTGGCGCATACCTCAGCGCCAGCTGCGTGCGCCAGGGCGTCGCGCGCGGGGTCTATATCGCGCACCAGCACGTCAAATCCGCCACGCAGTAGCGCGCGGGTCATTCCCAGGCCCATGGCGCCGGGGCCGATCAGACCGATGACAGGTTTCATGTTGGTCAGGAAAGCAAAGGTCGCACGCTAGAATAGTCCCTCTTTACGCACGCGGCTCTCGAGGTTGTGCTCAGGCTGCTTTTTTCATGACCTCGTTCGCAATGATCGGCTTGGGCAAGATGGGCGCCAACATGGCGCGGCGCCTGGCGCTTGGCGGTGTGCGCGCCGCGCTTTTCGATCGCGATCAAGCCACTGCGCGCGCGCTGGCCGATGAGACCGGCGGCACCTTTGCTGCCAGCATGACCGACCTCATCGCCGCCGTGGATGCGCCGCGCGTGGTCTGGCTCATGCTGCCGGCCGGTGCCGCTACCGAGGAGGCGATCTCGCAAGTGCAGGGACTGCTCTCCCAGGGCGATCTGATCGTCGATGGCGCGAACAGCCAGTACAAGGACTCGGTGCGTCGCGCCGCCACCCTCAAGCGCAACGGCCTGCAGTTCGTCGATGCTGGCGTCTCGGGCGGGGTGCATGGTCTGGCCAACGGCTATTGCCTCATGGTGGGAGGCAGCGAAGACGCGGTGGCGCGCGCGAAGCCGTATTTGCGCCTGCGTGCCCCCGCCGCCGATACCGGCTGGCTGCACGCGGGTCCTGCCGGCGCGGGCCACTTTGTCAAGATGGTCCACAACGGCATCGAGTACGGGATGATGCAGGCACTGGCCGAGGGCTTTGCGCTCATGGAAGCCAAGGAAGAATTCAAACTCGACTTAGGCGCTATCGGCGAACTCTGGCGCCACGGCTCAGTCGTACGCTCATGGCTCCTTGATCTCACGGCCGAGGCGCTGCTCGATCCGCAGGGGCTGGCTGCGATCGAACCGCACGTGCCGGATTCCGGCGAGGGCCGTTGGACCGCGCAGGAAGCCGTCGAGCTAGGTGTGCCAACGCCGGTCATGAGCCTGGCCCTGATGATGCGTTTTGCCACGCAGGGGCGAAACGATACCGCGGCGCGCCTCTTGGCCAAGATGCGCCAGGGCTTTGGCGGCCACGCCGTCAAGAAAGCCTGAGCCGCGCGCCGCGCAAGCCAGCGCGTCTTGCCGCACACGAGCCAGTGTCCATGACCGCGCCGCTTGCCAACGACCGATTGCTGCGCGCTCTTATGCGCGAGCCCGTCGATGTCACGCCGGTGTGGCTGATGCGCCAGGCCGGACGCTATTTGCCGGAGTACAACGCGACGCGCAAGCGCGCCGGTTCCTTCCTTGGTCTGTGCAAGAACCCGGACTACGCCACCGAAGTCACCTTGCAGCCGCTGGAGCGCTTCCCGCTCGACGCCGCGATCCTCTTTTCCGACATTCTTACCGTGCCCGATGCAATGGGGCTGGGCTTGTACTTTGCCGAGGGCGAGGGCCCGAAGTTCGAGCGCACCGTGCGTGACGAGGCTGCGGTCGCCAGGCTCGCGGTGCCGGACATGGCGTCGCTGGCCTATGTGACCAATGCGGTGCGGCAGATCCGTCGTGCGCTTGGCGGGCGAGTGCCGCTGATCGGCTTTTCGGGCAGCCCGTGGACGCTTGCCTGCTACATGGTCGAGGGGGGTGGCAGCGACGACCATCGCCGCGTCAAGGCGATGGCCTATTCGCGGCCGGACCTGATGCATCGCATCCTCGAGGTCAACGCGCGCGCAGTCACCGAGTATCTGAATGCGCAGGTGGAAGCCGGCGCGCAGGCGCTCATGATCTTCGATACCTGGGGCGGCGCCTTGTCTGCAAGCGGTTACCGCTCGTTCTCGCTGGACTACATGGCGCAGGTGGTGGGCGGTCTCAAGCGTGAATCCGAGGGCCGCCGCGTACCGGTGATCGTCTTCACCAAAGGGGGCGGCTTGTGGCTGGAGGACATCGCCGCATGCGGCTGCGATGCGGCGGGGCTGGACTGGACCATCGACATCGGCCTGGCGCGCGCGCGTGTCGGTGAATACGTTGCATTGCAGGGCAATCTGGATCCGGCGATGCTCTTCGCAAGCCCCGAGGCGATCAAGGTCGAGGTCGGTCGCATCCTGGCTGCATATGGTCGGGGCAGCGGTCACGTCTTCAACCT
>JBJXGS010000068.1:0-10990 GCA_046160545.1 Burkholderiales bacterium | reverse complement strand
GAGCGCGGCGCCGACGGCGACCACGGTCAGCCACAGGTGCTGGCGCAGCAGGCGCCAGAAGTCGTCACCGAAGAGCTTGTCGACGAAGCGCACGCGCGCGCCGCCGCGGCTGCCGGCGACGAACTCCTGCGCGATGTTGGCGAAGGACTTGCCGTCGATCTCGGCGGCTGCGTTGAGCGTCACCATGCGCGGCGCGTCGATGCGACCCTCGAGCAAACGAATCGCGGCCCATGCGGCCGGGGCGCGCGCGGGCAGGTCACGGCGATAGATGAGTACCGCTTCGTAGCGCGGGAAGTGACCCAGGTCGTCGGCCAGCACCGTCAGGCCTTCACGCGCGATCTTCGCGTCCGTGGTGTAGATGTCGGTCGCATCGATACTGCGCTGCGCGAGCGCTGCGTAGGCAATGCCGTGATCGATGCCGGTCGGGCGTTGCGGCAGCGCGTAGCGCCGTGCCAGCCCCGGCCAGCCGTCGGCGCGACCGAGGAACTCGTGCGACAGCGCCAGCCGCAGGTCCGGATGGGACTTCAAGTCGGAGAGTCGCGTGATGCCGCGCCGTGACGCCTCGTCGCCGCGCATGGCCAGCGCGTAGCCGTTGTGGAATCCCAGCGGCACCGCGACGCCCATGCCGAGTGGGGCCAGCGCGGCATCGAGTTCAGCTACCGAAAGTTCGGCATCGCGCTTCAGGATTTCGCGCGTGATGGTTCCGGTGTAGTCCGGATAGAGGTCAATCGCGCCGGCCTTGAGCGCCTCGAAGACGATCGCGGTATTGCCCAGGCCCTGCCGGTGGACCACGTTCGCGTGCGGAGCCGCACTGGCGCGCACGATCTCGCCCAGGATGTAGGACTCGGTGAAGCGCTTGGAGCCCACGTTCAATGCGTTCGATGCGGCAGCCGAAGCCGCACAGGCCACAAGCGCGGCGCCAAGCAGCGCACCCCGAAAGACGCGGGTCATCTGCTCGCCCCTGCCGCCGGCGCGCCGCGCCTCTTCCAGGATCGCGCTTATAATGTACAGTCTGTACATAGGACGGAGAGTACCATGGCCAAGCGCGTCAACCTCGGGGTTGAAGAAGCACGCCGGGTCCTGCCGCGCCTGATCGACAACGCTCGCCAGGGCCAGACCACGGTCATCACGCGCCACGGCAAGGCGCACGCAGCCTTGGTGCCGGTGGCCGCGCTGGCGCAACGACGCCGGTCGGCGGCAGGAATTCTCAGTCTGCGCGGCAGCGGTCGCGGCCTGTTCGGCGACGCCGCGCGCGCGATAGATATTGCGCGGCGGGAATGGGATTGAGCGGCCCTTTCGATTTGGCTGTCGGCGCGCGCGTGACAGTCGATTCCGCGCCGATCATCTACTTCCTGGAAGACCACCCGAGACTCGCGGCGCGCTTTGCCCCGGTGTTCGAAGCAGAAGCCGAAGGGGCGCTCGACATCGTGATTTCGGCCATCACTGTCGCCGAAGTTCTTGCCGGTCCGCTCAAGGCGGGCAACGAGGCGCTTGCAGCAAGCTACCGGCGCGCCCTGTCCCTGTGGGAAATCGTATCCGTCGACGCGGAGCTTGCGGCACTGGCGGCGCGGCTGCGCATCGCGCACGGACTGCGCTTGCCCGATGCGCTGCAGGCCGCGACCGCGCTTGTCTCCGGTTCGGCTGCGCTGATCACGCATGACCGCGATTTTTCGCGTCTCGACAGCCTGCGCGTCATCGACGGGACCGCGCAGACCTGAACCGCTCGCGGGGAACGGGCTGCTGATGTGGAAGCGCTCCGGGCTGCGGCGCCCTCGGCGTCCTTACTGAAACGCCTGGATGCCGGTGATCGCGCGCCCGAGGATGAGCGCGTGGATGTCGTGCGTGCCCTCGTAGGTGTTGACGACCTCGAGGTTGACGAGGTGGCGGGCGACGCCGAATTCGTCCGAGATGCCGTTGCCGCCCATCATGTCGCGCGCAGTGCGTGCGATGTCGAGTGCCTTGCCGCAGGAGTTGCGCTTGAGGATGGAAGTCACCTCCACCGCGGCCGAGCCCTCTTCCTTCATGCGCCCCAGTCGCAGGCAGCCATGCAGGCCGAGGCTGATTTCGGTTGTCATGTCGGCCAGCTTTTTCTGGATCAGCTGGTTGGCCGCCAGCGGGCGGCCGAACTGTTTGCGGTCGAGCACGTACTGGCGCGCGCGCGCATAGCAGTCCTCGGCCGCGCCCAGTGCACCCCAGGCGATGCCGTAGCGTGCCGAGTTGAGGCAGGTGAATGGCCCCTTCAGGCCCTCGACATCGGGCAGCTCGTTCTCCTCGGGAACGAAGACCTCGTCCATGACGATCTCGCCGGTGATAGAGGCGCGCAGGCCCACCTTGCCGTGAATGGCCGGGGCAGAAAGGCCCTTCATCCCCTTCTCCAGGATGTAACCGCGGATGCGGCCCTCGTCGTTCTTGGCCCAGACCACGAAGACGTCCGCAATCGGCGAATTGGAGATCCACATCTTTGCGCCGGAGACGGCAAATCCACCCTGTACCTTCTTGGCGCGCGTGACCATCGAGCCGGGATCGGAGCCGTGGTTGGGTTCGGTCAAGCCGAAGCATCCGATCCATTCTCCGCTGGCGAGCCTGGGCAGGTATTTCTTTTTCTGCGCCTCGCTACCGAATTCGTAGATCGGCAACATGACCAGTGAAGATTGCACGCTCATCATGGAGCGATAGCCCGAATCGACGCGCTCGATCTCGCGCGTGATGAGTCCGTAGGCGACGTAGTTGAGTCCCGGGCCGCCGTACTCGGCGGGAATCGTCGGGCCCAAGAGACCAAGGGCGCCCATTTCGGGAAAGATCGACGCGTCGGTCTTCTCGTGACGAAACGCCTCAGTCACGCGCGGCAGCAGCTTTTCCTGGCAGTAGGACTGCGCCGCGTCGCGCACCATGCGCTCTTCTTCGGTCAGTTCATCATTCAGGAGCAGCGGGTCGTCCCAGTGGAACTGGGCCTTGGCTTTGTGAGGGGAGAGCATGGGGAGCCTCGAGGAGGAAAAACTATTGCGAAAGGGGCTGATTGATTATAGGCGGGGGTGTGGGGTGTTCCGGTTGCTTCGGGCGACGCGTGCGTTCCATCCGCGACTGCCGGCAAATGGTTTCAGTCGGCGCGCGCTCCGGAGATCCGCACTGCGTTGGCGTTGCGCCGGTTGTCCTGCACCAGGAAGGCGGCAAATTCCTCGGGCGTGCCGGCGACAAGCTCATAGCCTTTGGCGATGACTTCCTTTTGCAGGAATTCCGGATCGCGCATGAGGCGCGTGACCTCGCCGTGCAGCGACAGGACGATCTCGCGGGGCGTGCCGGTCGGCACGAAAAGTCCGAACCAGGCGTTGGCCGGCACATCCGGGAAGCCCTGTTCGGCAAAGGTCGGCACCTCGGGCACGAGCGAAAGGCGCTTGGCGCCGCCGATGGCATAGGCCTTGAGCTTGCCCGAGCGCAGGTGCGCCATAGACGAGGCCGCGCCGGAGAACGTGAGCTGCACTTCGCCGGCGATGGCCGCGGGCACGGCTTGCGGGATGCCCTTGTAAGGCACGTGCACGATATCGATGCCAGCCTGGCTTTTGAGGATTTCCATCGCCAGGTGCGGCTGGCTGCCGACACCGTAGGACGCGTAGTTGAGCTTGCCCGGGTTGGACTTGGCATGCGCGATGAGTTCGCGCAGGTTCGCAGGCGCGAGTCCCGCGTTGCCGAGCAGCAGCTGGTTCAGGAGCACCAGTTGTGTCACGGCGATGAAGTCCCTGGCCGGGTCGTATGGCAGCTTGGTGTAAAGGTAAGGGTTGATCGTGATGGTCGCATCGGTCGTGATCATGAGCGTCGTGCCGTCCGGCGCGGCGCGCGCGACCGTCTCAGCGGCGACCAGGGTGCCTGCGCCGGGCTTGTTCTCAACCACCACTGGCTGCTTGCTGCTCTGGGCCAAGCGCTGCGCGATGAGGCGCGACATGATGTCGATGCCGCCGCCGGCCGGATACGGAACGACGATGCGCATTGGCTTGGCAGGCCAGGTCTGTGCGTGTGCGACGGCGCCGGGCAGTCCGGCGCCGGCAGCGATGCACAGGACGATGGTACGAACGTTGCGCGCCAGTCTTGCGGGATTGATGGTCATGGGCATTAATCCGGGATGACGGCGGTGGCTTCGATTTCCAGGCGCGCCTCGGGCTCGACGAACGCAGTCACGCCCAGGGCGGCCATGGCGGGATAATGCCGGCCGATGATCTCCTTGTAAATCGGGCCGATGGCCGGCCATGCGGCCATGTACTCCGCTCGGTCGAGCACGTACCAGGTCAGGCGCACCAGATGCTCGGGCTTGCCGCCGGCCTCGGCCAGGATGGCGACGATGTTGGACAGCGCCTGGCGGGTCTGCCCGGCAAAGTCGCGCGCCGGCCAGACGCCGGCGCCGCCGGCGCCGCTTTTGACCGGGTCCCAGCCAACCTGCCCGCCGATGAACACCATCGTCCCACGCGCGGCAATGCCGTTCGCATAGCCACGCGGTTTGGCCCATCCGGGCGGTTGCAGCACTTGCATCATGGGTTGGACCTCCATGGTGGAGGCTGACCCTTGCGTCTCCGACGTCGCCGAAGTCCGAAGGGCTTGCCTTGTCTCAGGGAAATGCTTTAGACTTAAAATAATTATACCTAAAGCAATCGAGGTGTGCAATGAAAGTTGAAGTCCTGGGTGGTGGCCCGGCAGGCCTTTACAGCGCGATTCTGATCAAAAAGTCCTATCCGGACGCCGAAATCCGTGTCGTTGAACGCAACCGGCCCGACGATACCTTCGGCTTCGGCATCGTTCTGTCTGACGAAACACTTGCCAATCTGCGCGCAGCCGACGAGCCTTCTTATCGGGATATTGCCGCCAACTTCGCTTATTGGGACGACATCCGCGTCCATTACAAGGGAGTCGTGCAGCGTTCCGGCGGCCATGGCTTCTCTGGTCTGCAACGCCTGAAGCTCTTGGCTATCCTGCAGGACCGGGCCAGCGCCCTCGGGGTCGAGGTGGTCTACCAGACCGAAGCCGGATTGGTCGATGAGGTTGCCCGCAAAGCCGATCTCGTGATCGCATCCGACGGCATCAACAGCACCGTGCGCGAGCGCTGGAAAGAGCATTTCCGGCCCAAGGTGGACCTGCGCCCGAACCGCTTTTGCTGGCTGGGCGCCGACATGGCCTTGCCAGCCTTTACCTACGCATTCAAGGAAAACGAATTCGGCATCTGGAACCTGCATGCCTACATGTTCACGCGGCCGGGTGACAAGCCGCAATGCACTTTCGTCTTCGAGACGACCGACGAGACCTATCGCAATGCCGGGCTGAGCGTGGAGGACGAAGCCAGGACCGCCAAGATGTGCGAAACCGTCTTTGCCGACATCCTCGACGGGCACAAGCTCCTCACCAACCGATCGTACTGGCGCCAGTTTCCGTCGATCCGTTGCGACAAGTGGAGTCATGAGAACGTCGTGCTCCTGGGTGACGCGGCGCATACGGCGCACTGGTCAATCGGTTCGGGCACCAAGCTGGCCCTGGAGGACGCGATCGCCCTGCACGCCTCGATCGTGCGCCATCCGCGCGATCTGCGCGCGGCGCTGGTGGACTACGAGGCCACGCGCCACGAAGAGGCCGACCGCATCCAGCACGCCGCCAACGTCTCGCTGGTGTGGTTCGAGAACGTGCGCCGCTTCTGGAACATGCATCCGGCGCAATTCAATTTCAGTCTCATGAGCCGCTCCAAGGCGATCACCTTCGAGAACATGCGTGTACGTGACCAGGCTTCGGTCGCCGAGCTGGAGGACTGGTGGAACGCCGACGTCGCCGTCCGCGAGGGTGCCGCCGTTCCCGCCGGCTTCAAGGCGCCGCCGATGTTCGCGCCCTTTCACCTGCGCGGCATGCACTTAAGGAACCGTGTCGTGGTCTCGCCGATGGCGCAGTACATGGCGCGCGACGGTACACCCGGCGACTGGCACCTGGTGCACTACGGCGCACGCGCCACCGGCGGCGCCGGACTGGTGTTTGTCGAGATGACCTGCCCTTCGGCGGACGCGCGCATCACCCCGGGCTGCACCGGCATTTACACCGAAGCCCACACAGTGGCGTGGCGGCGCATCGTCGATTTCGTGCACGCCAATAGCGATGCCAGGATCTGCATGCAACTGGGCCACGCCGGGCGCAAGGGCTCGACACAGGTCGGCTGGGAGACCATGGACGCGCCCTTGCCGGAGGGCAACTGGCCGCTCGTCTCTGCCTCGCCGATTGCCTGGGACAAATCCAACCAGGTGCCGCGCGAGATGGCGCGTGCCGACATGGACCGCATCCGCGACGACTTCGTCGCCGCCGCCAGGCGCGCCGAGGCTGCCGGTTTCGACATGCTGGAACTGCACATGGCGCACGGCTACCTGCTGGCGAGCTTTATTTCACCTGTCACCAACCAGCGCGGCGACGAGTACGGCGGCTCGCTCGCCAATCGCCTGCGCTGGCCTCTTGAAGTGTGGGACGCCGTACGCGCCGTGTGGCCAGCGGACAAGCCCATGAGCGTGCGGCTGTCTGCGACGGACTGGATCGAGGGTGGGCTCACGGGACAAGACACGGTCGAAATCGCAAAGGTCTTCAAGGCGCATGGGGCGGACCTGATCGACGTCTCCAGCGGCCAGACCGACCCGGCCTCCAGACCCGTCTACGGCCGCATGTTCCAGGCGCAGTTCGCTGAAGCCGTGCGCTACGAAGCGGGCATCGCCACCATGGCCGTGGGCGCGATCACGACCGCCGACCAGGTCAACACGCTGCTCGCCTCCGGCCGTGCCGATCTGGTGGCTCTGGCCCGGCCGCACCTGGCCAACCCCAGCTTCACCCTGGCGGCCGCTGCCGAATACGATTACCGCGACGCGGGCTGGCCGAAGCAGTACCTCTCCGGCGCCCAGCAGGCGCACACCCTGGCCAAGCGCGCCAAGCAGGATCGCATCACGCGAGAAGCACGGCTCATCGAACGGGCCGCAGCAGGGAAGGGCGCAGCCTCGGAGTCGGCAGCGGACGCGCTGTAGACGGACCGACGAGGAGGATCATGCCCGCAATAGCACGCGTCGAGGCATTCATCGCGATGGTCGAAAGCGGCCAACACGCCGAGGCGATCGAAGACTTCTATCACCCCGAAGCGTCGATGCAGGAGAACCTTGGTCCCCCGCGCCAGGGTCGCGACGCCCTGGTCGCGCGCGAACGCAAGATGCTCGAAGGCGTGGCCGAAGTCCGTTCGCACAAGGTCGGCCCGGTGTTTGTCAGCGGCGACACCGTCGTGATCAACTGGGTGTTCGATTTCGTCATGCGCAGCGGCCGGAGCTTCACGCTCGACGAAGTCGCTTGGCAGATTTGGCGCGACGATCGCATTCTTCGAGAGCGGTTCTACTACGATCCGGGACAAACAAGGTCGACGCAGCAATCTCAGGCCTGACCGACATGCGTAGCTCGCCGGCAGAGTGACGGTAAATCCGCAGGCGACCCATGCAGATTTACCATGCCCATATCCTCACCGATTGAGCGGCGTGAAGACATGTGGAGTTGTCAACCGTCATGCGCTGGTAACGGCGGCGGCACGGGTGGGCGTCGCGCATGGATGGTCGCGAAGCGACGTTCGATGACGATCAAGTCTTGGTCCTCCATGAGTATGTAGAACTCGCCGGCACGGATGCCGGCGACAAGCGCATCGACGACCGCTGGCGGTTTTCGTCCTTGGGCGATGCGCGCACGCAGGGCCGCTCCGATGCGCTCCATCAGATGCGCTGGGCCGTGGGTCGGCTCAGGCGAGTCAGCCGATCCTGAAGAGGTGGTGCCGGGAGCAACGCTGCCGGCCGGCCGGTTGCGCCCGGACTCCGTCAGTCGCGTCCGCACAGCACCCGGGCACAGGATCGAAACGCCGATCGGTGCTCCGATCATTTGCAGTTGCGCGGAGAGCGACTCGGACAGGGCCACGACCGCATGCTTGGTCGTGCCGTACACGCCCCAGCCGGACATCAGCCCGGCGCGCGAGGCGGTGTTGACGATGTGCGCTTCCTCGCCATGCGCGAGCATCGCGGGGACGAAGGCGGCCAGGCCATGGATCACGCCCCACAGGTTGACCCCGAGGGCCCAGTTCCAGTCGGCGCGACTGGCCTCCCAGACGAAGTGCGTGTCGACCGCGCCGGCGCCGATGCCGGCGTTGTTGCACAGCAGGTGAACGGGGCCCAGGTCGGCGGCCGTGCGCGCGGCGAGTGCGCGCACGGATTCCTCGTTGGCCACATTTGTCACGCAACCTTCGACCACGTGACCGGCGGCGCGCAGCGACCCGACGGCCGCGTCGAGGGCCGAGGGTTCGACGTCGGCCATGAGTACCCGCATGCCGAGGCTGGCGAAGCGTTCCGCCATGGCCAGGCCGATGCCGCTGGCAGCGCCGGTGACGACCGCATTGCGTCCCGCGAATTCGAGCATGGCGTGTGCCTCGATCTGGAAGGGAAGGGCGGGGACTGCCTAGTCGAAGACGATGTTGAGGCTCTTCAACACCGGCGCCCACTTGTCCGACTGCGCGCGTACGAAGTCGGCGGTCTCCTGGCGGGTGGCGGCCATCGGCATCACGTTCAGGCCCAACATGCGCTTTTCGATCTCCGGATTCTGGGCGATGGCGCGCATGGCTTCGTTGAGGCGGTCGGCGATCACCGCCGGCGTCCCGGCCGGTGCGGACAGGCCGAAGAAAGTCGTGATGGTCACCTCCGGAAAGCCGGCTTCAGCCATGGTCGGGATGTTGGGCTGGGTCGGCCAGCGCTGCGGCGCGGCAACCGCCAGCGCGCGCAGGCGCCCGGCTTGCACCAGGTTGATGTGCGAGCCGTCGATCATGAAGTCGATGCGTCCGGCGATCAAGTCCAGGCTGGATTCGCGCGCGCCCTTGTAAGGCACGTGCAGGAGCTGTTTGATGCCGGCGCGGCTGCGAAAGAGCTCCGAGATGAGGTGGTTGGCACCGCCGTTGCCGTGCGAGCCGAAGGAAAGCCCGTTCGCTGATTCGCGTGCGGCGCGCGCCACCTCCTGCACGGACTGGAACGGCGCCTCGGGGCGCACCACCATGAACGAGGGCAGGAGCCCGATCATGCCGACGTGCACGAAGGCATCCGGGTCAAATCCCAGGCGCCGGTATGACCACTTGTTGAGCGCATGCGAGGCGATGGTCGTGACGAAGAGGGTGTAGCCGTCGGGCGGCGAAGTCGCCGCCGCGGCCGCACCGATGTTGGTACTGGCGCCCGGTCGAAAGTCCGGCACGAAAGGCTGGCCGAAGCGTGTGGCAAGCTCGTTGGCGAAGACGCGCGTCACCGCGTCGGTCACGCCGCCTGCGGTAAAGGGGACGATGATGCGGACCGGGCGGTTCGGGTAGTCCGACTGGGCGAACGCGGACCCGGGCAAGAGGAGTGCGACCGAAATCACGCTCCACAGCAAAGCACACGAGAGGTGATGCATGCCCGCGACGAAGGTGAACAGGCGACGACTTGGCTGGCGCGGCATGGCTTGGCTCCGTAATGGTCGGCACGGCTGGATCGGCAGAGTGTGACCATCGTAGGAGGTGGGCTTGGCAGCCTCAAATTATTTGAACTGATGCCGCGCATCAGCGGACGCGATGCGTCTCTTCACGGGGCGATGCGGTTGCGGATCGTGCCCAGCCGGTCGGCGCGCCGGGTAGCGAGGCGCTCAAGTCGATGCCTTCCACGTGGTTTTCGGCGAAACGCTCGATGAGGATGAGGCGCAGGCCGTCGTCGCGGCGATGGCGCGCGAAGGTGAGTGCCGTGGCGCGCGGTGCGATCTCAATGTTCGCCATCGAGGCCGGCATGGGTTGCGCGGCGACCAACGAACCTGGATTCTGGGCGGCCAAGGTTGACGGAAGGACCAGCGCCAGGGTCGCCAAGATGGCGGGCACGGCGAGCTTCGCACTCAGCGCCAGGCCGCCATCAGCGAAGCTGATGCGGTGGATCAGATCAAATAATTTGTTGCGCTTCGGGGGGCTGCCTAGCATGTCCGTACTCCTGTGCGCGGGCTCGACCCGTGCCGACGATCAATCGAAGAGGAACGCACATGAACGCCCCCGTCACGCAGGCCGCGCTCGCACCGGCGACTTCCCATGTTCCGGTGCACGAACCCGTGCATTTCTACAGTGACGGGTTGAAGCTCTCCGGCCAGTTCACGCGCGCCAGAGGCGCCGCGCCCGGCGAGAAAAGCCCCACCATCGTGTGCCTGCACGGCTACACCGGGCGCAAGGAGATCTACATGCCCGGCTACGTACGCGAACTCTCCGCGGCCGGCTACAACACGCTGGACTTTCACCATCGCGGTTTCGGCGAAAGCGAGGGCGTGCGCCTGCGCAACAAGCCCTGGGACCAGGTGGCCGATGTCGAGAGCGCGCTCATCTACTTGACCCAGCGCGCTGAGGTCGATGCGGGGCGCATCGGGCTCTACGGCACCAGCTTCGGCGGCAGCGTCGCGATGATGGCGGCGGCGCACTTCCCGGCGGTGCGCTGCGTGGTCTCGGTGGGGTCCTCGGCCCACTGCGGGCGCAGCTCGCACGACAAGCGCACCTATTCGCAGCGCCTGGACTGGGAGGACCTCATGAAGATCGACCGCGTCGAGCGCGTCATGACCGGGCAGTCGCGGCGCGTGCCCTACGATGTGCTGGTGCCCTCGGGCCGCGCCGAGGCTGATTCGATCGACACCATGTACAAGGTCAATGAGCGCTATCCCGAGGGCTACCCGATGGAGAACTACGATCACGGCTACAACTTCGTGCCCGAAGACCACGTCGCGCGCATCGCGCCCAGGCCCTGCCTTTTCATCCACGCCGAGCGCGATACCATCGTGGCGGTCAACGAAGCCAGGAGCTTCCATGCGCATGCGCAGGAGCCCAAGCAGCTCATCATCATCCCCGGCGCCAACCATGTCGATGTCTACGAGCCGCGCAATCCGGCGGTATTCCAGGTCGTGGTCGGCCACATGAAGGCGTTCTTCG
>JBJXGS010000067.1:0-10217 GCA_046160545.1 Burkholderiales bacterium | reverse complement strand
TCCAGTGCCTCCAGCAGCATGGCCTTGGACTCGGCGGCGTCCTTGACCTTGAGACCGCGGTTGGACACCATCGACAGCCCGAAGTCCTCGGGATGGATCTCGTACTCGTTGACTTCACCATCCTTGAGTTCGCCCACCATCGTCGCCGCCCCCAGCGAGACTTCGTCGATGCCGTCCTTGCCGTAGACCACCAGCGCATGGGTTGCGCCCAGGCGCTGCAACACGCGCGCCTGGATGCCGACCAGATCCGGGTGAAAGACACCCATCAGGATGTTGGGGGCACCGGCGGGATTTGTCAGCGGACCGAGGATGTTGAAGATGGTGCGCACGCCCATCTCTCGCCGGATCGGCGCGACGTTCTTCATTGCCGGGTGGTGATTCGGCGCGAACATGAAGCCGATGCCGGTCGCATCGATGCTCTCTGCAATCTGTTGCGGGTTGAGCATGATGTTTGCGCCCAGGGCTTCGAGCACGTCGGCCGCACCGGACTTGGAGGAGACGCCGCGGTTGCCGTGCTTGGCGATGCGCGCACCGGCGGCAGCGGCGACGAACATCGACGCGGTGGAAATGTTGAAGGTGTGAGAGCCGTCGCCGCCGGTGCCGACGATGTCGACAAAGTTGCTGCTGTCGGACACGTGGACCTTGTTGGCGAATTCGCGCATGACCTGGGCGGCCGCGGTGACTTCACCGATGGTCTCTTTCTTGACACGCATGCCGGTCAGGATGGCCGCGCCCATGACGGGCGAGACCTCGCCCTTCATGATCATGCGCATGAGCGCGAGCATCTCGTCGTGAAAGATCTCGCGGTGTTCGATGGTGCGTTGCAGGGCTTCCTGCGGGGTGATGGGCGGCATGTTCTTCTCCCTTGCGGCGGCTAAGCCTGGCGTTTGAGGAAATTGTCGAGCATGGCGTGACCATGCTCGGTCAGGACAGACTCGGGGTGGAACTGCACACCCTCGATGTCGTATTCACGGTGCTTCACGCCCATGATTTCGCCGTCCGCCGTCCAGGCCGTGACCTTCAGGGCTTCGGGCAACGAATCGCGGGCAATCGCGAGCGAGTGGTAGCGCGTCGCACAGAATGGCGCAGGCAGGCCGGCGAAGACGCCCTGCCCCTCGTGCATGATGGGGCTCACCTTGCCGTGCATGAGTTCGCGCGCGTGCACCACCTTGCCGCCAAAGGCCTGGCCGATGGCCTGGTGGCCCAGGCACACCCCGAGGATGGGCACGCGGCCGGCAAAGGCGCGAATCGCAGCCAGCGAAACACCGGCCTGGTCGGGCGCGCAGGGGCCGGGCGAGACGACGATCTTGGCCGGCGCCATGGCCTCGATGTCGGCGACCGTGACCTGGTCGTTCAGCACCACCTCGACCGCGGCCCCAAGCTCGCCAAGATACTGCACCAGGTTCCAGGTGAACGAATCGTAGTTGTCGATCATGAGAATCATGGCGCGCCCCTCAATCGATCTGGGTGTCGAGCCCGGCGCTCGCCACCTCGGCCGCGCGCAACACCGCCTGCGCCTTGATCCTGGTCTCGTTCCATTCCGCCTCGGGCACCGAGTCGGCGACGATGCCGGCCGCCGCCTGCACGTGCAGCCTGCCATCCTTGACGATGCCGGTGCGGATGGTGATGGCAACGTCCATGTCGCCGTGAAAGCCGATGTAGCCGGCGGCACCGCCGTACAGGCCGCGCCGCGCCGGCTCGATTTCCTCGATGATTTCCATGGCCCGCACCTTGGGCGCGCCGGTCAAGGTCCCGGCCGGGAAACTGGCCTTGAAGACGTCGAGCGCGTCGAGGTCGTCCTTGAGCCTGCCCTCGACCGAGGAGACGATGTGCATCACGTGCGAATAGCGCTCGATGATCATGCTGTCGGTCACCTTGACGCTGCCGGTCACGGCGATGCGACCGATGTCGTTGCGCGCCAGGTCGATGAGCATGACATGCTCGGCGCGCTCCTTGGGGTCGGCCAGCAGCTCATCGGCCAGCGCGCGGTCGGCCTCGGCAGTCTTGCCGCGCGGCCGGGTGCCGGCGATCGGACGGATGGTGACGCGCTTGGGTCCGTCCGCCTGACCGCCGGCTTCGGGTTCCACCCTGACCAATATCTCCGGCGAGGCGCTCACCACGTGCAGGTCACGCAGATTGAAGTAGATCATGTAGGGCGATGGGTTGAGCGTGCGCAGCGCGCGGTACAGCGCGATCGGCGCGCCGTCGAATGCTCGAGTCAGGCGCTGGCCGATCTGCACCTGCATGCAGTCACCGTCGACGATGTACTGCTTGCAGCGGGCCACCGCGGCTAAGTAGGTGGCCTCGCCGATGTTGGAGCGCGCCTCGTCGACCGTGGCCGCGCCATGCGGCGGTACCGCGAGAGGCCGACGCAGCCCGGCCAGGAGCGTCTTTAAGCGCTCGCGACCGTAGTCGTAGCTCATTGGGTTGCGCGGATCGACATATACGACCAGGTACAGCTTGCCGGCCAGGTTGTCGACGATCGCGACTTCCTCGCTTTGCATGAGGACGATGTCGGGAGCGCCGATCGGGTCGGGCTTCTCGCCGTGCCGCGCTTCCCTCTCGCGGATGAAGCGGTCCAGGCGCGGCTCGACGTGGCGCACGCAGTCGTAGCCGAAGGCGCCGACCAGCCCGCCGGCAAAGCGCGGCAACCCTTCAAGGGGCGCGACCCGGAAGCGCTTCAGGTAGCCGCGCACGAAGTCGAGCGGATTGACGTCCGCATGCTCCTCGACCACGGCTTCACCGCTCAAGACCGAAACGCAGCGACCGCGCGCGGTGATGCGCGTCTGGCACGGCAGGCCGATGAAGGAATAGCGCCCGAAGCGCTCGCCGCCGACCACCGATTCAAGCAGGTATGTATAGGGCGCGTCGGCCAGCTTCAGGTAGATCGACAGCGGCGTGTCGAAATCGGCAAAGGTTTCCAGCACCAGCGGAATGCGGTTGTACCCGGCCTGCTTGAACGCATCGAAAGCGTCGCGCGGCAGAATACCCCGCGCATGGGGGGAGGCTGACATGATGATCCACTCCAGATTGCAACTTCACAACTTCACTGCGGGCCGCACCGGAATTGCCGGCACGGACGGGAGGCCCCTTGACGGGGCGACGGCCACTAGCTACGCCAGGGCCAGGCTCCCGGAGCGGCGCTCCACACGCGGTGCGTTGCAGGATGGTTCATGGATTGCGACTGCTTTCCTAGGCTTGAGAAGAGCCGCACAGCAAAAGTGCGACATGTTCAAGGTCGCGGACTATACCATCGCAATCGATCTCCTGCACCGGCCTGCCCTCGTTGTAGCCATAGGGGACGATCCATACCGGGCAGCCTGCGGCGCGCGCCGCTGCGGCGTCGTTGACCGAGTCCCCCACCATCAGCAAGTCATGTGCCGAAGCGCCAAGCGCACCGGCGCCGGCTAGGATCATGTCCGGATGCGGCTTCCTGCGTGGGGTGGTATCGCCGCAGATCACCGCCTTGAAATAGGTCGAAAGACCGGCACGCTCAAGCAGGGGAAGCGTGAACGCGCCGGCCTTGTTGGTGCACACGCCGAGCGGCACTTCTGCCGCACGCAACATCTCAAGGCCGGCCAGCACCCCCGGGTACGGCCGCGCCAGTATCCCGTTCTGCTCTGCATAACGCCGCATGTAGGCCTGCCGCGCGCGATCGAACAATTGCGCGTCCTGGCCCGCACCCAGATGGTCCAGGCAGCGGCGCATCAGGGTGTCGATGCCCTTGCCGACAAAGGTTTCCACGATCGCCGCCGGGATCGAAGGCAGGCTTAAGTCCGACAAGGCGGCGTTGGCGGCTGCCGCCAGATCCGGGGAGGTGTGCAAAAGCGTGCCGTCGAGGTCGAATAGAACGGCGCGGGGAGGTGGCGACAAACGGGAAACATTTTCCATGGCGCGGATTATCACTGCGGCGCGGGCTGTGGCAGACTGCGCGCACGCATCCATGAGGGCACGCCGTGATCCATACTCTCGTTAGGCAAAAAAGCTTCTGCGCCATCCTTGCCTGCCTTTGCGCCTGGCCTGCGGCCAACGTGCTGGCCCAGGCGACCGACCGTCCGCTGCGCATCATCCTTCCGGTCGGCGCCGGCTCGGGCGTTGATGTCAACACCCGCAGCATGACCAACGCCCTGTCGCGCGCCCTCGGTGGCCAGGCGGTGGTGGTGGAGAACCAGCCTGGTGCGGGCGGCATTCCGGGCACGCACGCGATGATCAAGTCGGCCCCTGATGGCAACACCATCAGCATCATCGCCAATACCCATGTCATCGCGCCGTCGGTGCTCAAGTCGATGCCCTTCGATGCGATCGCTGACGTGACGCCGATCGCAATTCTCGGCTCGACGCCCTTCGTGGTGGTGGTCAACCCGACCAAGGTCAGCGCGACCAACGCACGCGAACTGGCAAGCTTCCTGAAGGCACGCCCCGGTGCCTACAACTACGCGTCCTCGGGCAACGGCACCATCCTGCACCTGGCAGGCGAAATGCTGGTCGACGAGCTTGGCGCCGAGGTGCGTCACATACCCTACAAGGGAGTCGCACCCATGCTGACCGACGTGATCGGCGGGCAAGTCGAGCTCGCGGTGTCGGCGCTGCCTACCGTACAGGGCCATTTGAAGAGTGGCGCTCTGCGCGCCATCGGCCTGGGCAGCGCGACGCGCTCCCCGGCGGCACCAGAGATACCGACCCTGGCTGAGCAGGGTTATCCCAACTACCTGGCCGAAGGCTGGTTCGCCGCAGTGGGACCGGCTCGCCTGCCGCCGGAGACGGTGCGCCGTCTGCACGCCGCGTTCAGCGCCGCCATGGCGGCACCGGAAGTGCGCGAAGTCATGGCCAAGCAGGGCAACCTGATCAACGTCACCAGTCCGGAGGCGGCTGCGCAGTTCCTGCGCAGCGAAATGGCCAGGTACGCGCGCCTGGTGCAAAAAGCGGGCCTCAAGCCCGACTGATTTCGCCGCGCATTGCCGCGATCACCGCGGCATAGTCGCCAGCGCCGAATATCGCCGAACCGGCGACAAAGGTGTCGGCACCCGCACGGGCGATCGCGCCGATGTTGTCTACCTTGACCCCGCCGTCGACCTCCAGCCAGATCTCGCCGCCGCCGGCGGCGCGATGGGCGTCGATGCGCGCGCGGATCGCGGCCAGCTTGTCCAGCGCGCCGGGAATGAATTTTTGCCCGCCGAAGCCTGGGTTGACCGACATCACCAGCACGAGATCGAGTTCGTGCATGACGTGATCCAGGTAATGCAAGGGCGTCCCGGGGTTGAGGACAAGGCCGGCTTTGCAGCCTTGTTCACGAATCAGCCCGAGGGTGCGATGCACGTGGGATGAGGCCTCGGGATGAAAGCTGATGATGTTGGCGCCGGCGCGGGCGAAATCGGGCACGATGCGATCCACCGGGCTCACCATGAGGTGAACGTCGATCGGCGCGGGCTTGCCGTCCTTGACCGCGTGCGGCCGCACTGCCTCGCACACCATCGGACCGACGGTCAGGTTGGGCACGTAGTGGTTGTCCATGACGTCGAAATGCACGACGTCTGCGCCGGCAGCGAGCACGGCGCGTACCTCTTCGCCCAGGCGGGCGAAGTCGGCCGAGAGGATCGAAGGGGCGATGCGAAAGGCCACCGGTGTGCGCCGTAGAATGATGGACTTGCCATTCTAGCTTCGCCCTCGATGCGTATCGCCGCGATCGACCTAGGCACTTCATCGACGCGCGCACTGGTATTCGAGGATGCGCGATTCACCGGTATCGCCGCATCGGTCGAGACCACGCTTGCGCAGCCGCAGTCCGGCGCGGCTGAGCAGGATGCCGAAAGCGTCTTCTCGGCACTACTTGCATGCCTGGCACGCGTGCGCGCGGCCGGTCCGATCGACTGCGTGGCGCTGTCGTCGGCCATGCACAGCCTCCTCGCGGTCGACGAGGCAGGGCATGCGCTCACCCCGGCCTTCACCTGGGCGGACAACCGTGCTGCGCGGGAGGCGGCTGCACTGCGCGACTCGCCTGCCGGACCGGGGCTGTACCGCAGCACCGGGGTGCCACTGCATCCGATGGCGCCGCTGTCCAAGCTGGTCTGGCTCAAGGCGCATGAACCGCAAGTCTTTGCGCGCGCCGCACGCTTTGTCTCGATCAAGGAATACGTGGTCTTTCGCCTCTTCGGGCAGTGGCTGGTCGACCCGGCCATCGCCGGCGCCAGCGGGCTCTACGATCTGGAAGGCGGCGACTGGTGCGATGTGGCACTTGCCGCCTGCGGCGTTGGGCGCGACCGCTTGTCGCGTGTCGCGCCGCCCACCATGCTCCTGTCCGGGCTTGACGCGCAAGTCACACAGTTGACCGGCCTCGCGGCACACACTCCGTTCATGCTCGGTGCTTCAGACGGCTGTCTGGCCAACCTCGGCGCGGGACTGCTGGCAGCCGACCCGCGACGGCGCGCCGTGCTCACCATCGGTACCAGCGGGGCCATGCGCATGGCGGTGCCGCAACCGGCGCCGGACGCCGCGATGCGCACCTTTTGCTACCAGCTCGATGCAGGTGAATTCGTGATCGGCGGCGCGACCAATGGGGGTGGACTGCCGCTACGCTGGCTGCGCGACAACTTCGCGCAACTGCGTGCGGGGCTGGAAGGCGACGATCCCTATACCGTCCTTGCAGACCTGGCAGAACAGGCGCCGGCCGGCGCCGAGGGCCTCTTGTTCCACCCTTATCTTGCCGGCGAGCGAGCCCCCTTGTGGAACGCGCAGGCGCGCGCCTCCTTTGTTGGCCTCACCTTCGCCCACGGCCCGGCCCATCTGGTCCGCGCGGTCATGGAAGGCGTGCTCTTCAACCTGGCAATGATCCTGGACGTGCTGGAGGAACTCTCCGGCGGGCCGGTCGATGAGATCCTGGCTGGCGGTGGATTCGCCAGGTCGCCCTTCTGGCTCGCCATGGCCACAGACCTCTTCGGCCGCGACCTGGTGGTGGCGGAAAATCCCGAGACGACCGCGCAGGGTGCCGCGTTGATGGCACTCAAGGCCACCGGCCGGGTCACGTCACTGGCGCAGGCCGTCGCCCTGCTTCCTGTCGCCTCACGCCGCCTGCGGCCAGACCCCGGCAGGCACGCGCGTTACGCTCGTATCAAGCATGTCTTTGCCGCGCTGCCTGCTACACTCGCGCCCCTTTATCCCGCGCTGGCGGAACTGGGCCGCGAGGCTTAACCCGCGGCGCGACATCGAACATGGCAGCACGCATCATCGACGGCGCAGCCCTGGCCGCACGCCTGCGCGAAACCATAAGACAAGAGGTACTGGCGCTGCGTGGCAACGGGATTCCTCCCGGGCTTGCAGTCGTCATTGTCGGCGACAATCCGGCATCACGGGTCTATGTGCGCAACAAGATCAAGGCCTGCGAGTCAGCCGGCATCGTCTCGACCCTGGTTGAACTTCCCGGCGATACCGACGAAGCGGGCCTGCTCGCCCGGGTCGCCGCGCTCAATGCCGATCAGGCAGTGCACGGCATTCTGGTGCAACTGCCGTTGCCGCCGCACATCGACGCCGGCCGGGTGATCGAGGCTATCGTCCCGGCCAAGGATGTCGACGGATTCCATGTGGCGTCGGCCGGCGCACTCATGACCGGACTGCCAGGCTTCGTGCCCTGCACTCCCGCAGGCGTCATGGCCATGTTGCAGGACGCGCAGATCCCGCTACCCGGCAGCCGTGCGGTAATCATCGGTCGTTCCAACATCGTCGGCAAGCCGTTGGCCATGCTGCTGCTGGCTGCGGACGCCACCGTCACGATCTGTCATTCGCTTACCCGGGATCTGGCGGCCTTGACGCGCGAGGCCGACATCCTCGTGGCAGCCATCGGCCGGGCGAACTTCGTCACCGCCGACATGGTCAAACCAGGAGCCTGCGTGATCGATGTCGGCATCAACCGCCTGCCCGACGGCAAGCTGGCCGGCGACGTCGATTTTGCCGCCGTCGCGCCCAAGGCCGGCTGGATTACCCCCGTCCCGGGCGGCGTCGGCCCCATGACCATCGCCATGCTCCTGGCCAACACACTCAAGGCTGCACGCACCTCATGACTGACAACCCGCTCACCGACTTCTCCGACCTGCCGCGCTTCGCCGACATCCAGGCGGCTCACGTGACTCCGGCGATCGATGTTCTCATCGCAGCCAGCCGCGCGACCCTCGACAAGGTCACGGCCGACCCGGCAGCCATCGGCTGGGACGCGTTCGTAGCCCCACTCGAAGACGCCAATGAAAACCTGTCGCGTGCCTGGGGCATCGTCGCACACCTGCATGCGGTTGCCGACGCGCCGGAGTGGCGCGACGCCTACAACGACAACCTGCCGAAAGTCACCGAATACTGGACCGACCTGGGCCAGCATGCGGCCCTGTTCGCCAAGTACAAGGCGCTGGCTGCGGCGCCGGGATTCGCAGCGCTCTCACGGCCGCGCCGGCGCATCATCGAAAACGCGATCCGCGACTTCCGCCTGGGTGGCGCAGAACTGGGGCCCGAGGAGCAGCGCCGCTACAAGGAAAACGCCGAGGAACAAGCGCGACTCGGTGCGAAGTTCTCGGAAAACGTGCTGGATGCAACCAATGCGTTCGCGTACTTCGTTGCTGACGAAAAAGGGCTTGCCGGCTTGCCGCAAGACGTGCGAGAGGCCGCCCGAGAAGCCGCGCAAAAGGACGGCAAGACAGGCTGGAAATTCACGCTGCACGCGCCTTCGTATTTCCCCGTCATGCAGTTTGCCGACGACCGGACACTGCGCGAGACCATGTATCGGGCCCACGTTACGCGCGCCTCGGAATTCGGTGACCCGAAACTGGACAACACGCCCCTGATCGACCGCATCGTCGGCCTGCGCCGGGAAGAGGCGCAGCTATTGGGCTATCCCGACTACGCCTGCGTTTCCCTGGTTCCAAAGATGGCGCGATCCCCGGCCGAAGTGCTCGGGTTCCTGCACGACCTGGCCGTGCGAGCGCGGCCGTTCGGGAAACGCGATGTCGAGGAACTCACCGATTTTGCCCGCGGCGCGCTCGGGCTTGACCAGTTGCAGGCCTGCGATGTCGCCTACGCGTCGGAAAAGCTGCGCGAGGCACGCTATGCGTTTTCCGAGCAGGAGGTCAAGCAGTATTTCCAGGAACCCCAGGTACTGGCAGGGCTGTTCCGGGTCGTCGAAACGCTCTTTTCTGTCCGCGTCAAGCCCGACAGCGCTCCAGTGTGGAGCGAGGACGCGCGCCTGTTCCGCATCGAGACCGGTGAGGGACGCCTGGTAGGGCGCTTTTACCTGGACCTGTACGCGCGCGACACCAAGCGCGGCGGCGCCTGGATGGACGATGCGATCAGCCGCCGGCGCATCGGCACCGGCGTGCAGACTCCGGTCGCCTACCTGACCTGCAACTTCGCGCGCGGCGTCGGTCAGGTCAACGGTACGCCGCGACCGGCGTTGTTCACCCACGATGATGTCATCACCCTGTTCCACGAGTTCGGCCACGGCCTGCACCACCTGCTCACGCGAATCGATGACCTGGGCGTGTCAGGTATCGCCGGCGTCGAATGGGACGCGGTCGAATTGCCCAGCCAGTTCATGGAGAACTTCTGCTGGGAATGGGACGTTCTGGCAGGCATGACCGCCCACATTGACAGCGGAACGCCCCTGCCGCGCAGCCTGTTTGACAAGATGCTGGCAGCGAAGAACTTCCAGGCCGGCATGCAGACCCTGCGGCAGGTGGAGTTCTCCATGTTCGATATGCACCTGCACCACGATTTCGATGCGGGCGCCTCCACGCCACAGAAGTTGCTGGAAGAGGTGCGCGACCGTGTCGCGGTACTGCGCCCCCCCGCGTTCAATCGTTTTGCGAACAATTTTTCGCATATCTTCGCCGGGGGCTATGCAGCCGGCTATTACAGCTACAAGTGGGCCGAGGTGCTGTCGGCTGACGCCTACGCGGCCTTCGAGGAGGCCGGCGTACTTTCGACGGTCGCCGGCACGCGCTTTCTGGACGAAGTGCTCGCCGTCGGTGGCAGCCGTCCGGCCGCAGAGAGCTTTGCCGCCTTTCGCGGCCGAGCACCCAGCATCGATGCCCTGCTCAGGCACAGTGGTATGATCGCTTGACGTCTTCCTGAAGAGCGATTGACGAGGAGACTCGCATGAAATTTTCCACTTTTGCACCCTTGGCTGCCGGCTTGCTGTGTGCACTTGCCATGGCACCGACGCTTGCGCAGTACAAATATATTGG
>JBJXGS010000066.1:0-29127 GCA_046160545.1 Burkholderiales bacterium | reverse complement strand
CGGTCATCGACCTGCAGGCCGACCTGATGCGCTACACCGTCGACACCATCGCCGGCCTGGCTTTCGGCGCCGAGGTCAACACCCTGGAGTCCGGCGCGGACGTGATCCAGCAGCACCTGGACCGCATTTTCCCGGCGCTGTTCCGGCGCATCCTGGCGCCTTTTGCCTATTGGCGCTACGTGAAGCTGCCGGCGGACCGCGCGCTTGATCGCAGCATCAGCGAAGTCAAGGCTGCGATCGCCGGCTTCATCAGCGCGGCACGCACACGCCTGGCTGCCGACCCGGCGCGCCGCGCCGACCCGCCCAACCTGCTCGAGGCGATGATCGTCGCCTCGGACATGCCCGATAGCGGCCTCACCGACCGCGAAGTTGCCGGCAACGTGATGACCATGCTCCTGGCTGGCGAGGACACCACCGCCAACACCCTGGCGTGGATGATCTACCTGCTCAAGCGCCACCCCGAGGCACTCGCCCGAGCGCGCGCCGAGGTGCTGGCGCACGCGCCGGACACGACAGCGTTCACGCACGAGCAGATGGGCCGGCTCGACTACCTCGAGGCCTGCGCCCACGAGACCATGCGCTTGAAGCCGGTGGCGCCGTTCAACTCGCTGGTGGCACTGCGCGATACGGTGGCAGGCGATGTACGCGTGCCCAAGGGCACTCCGCTCTTCTGCCTGCTCAGGCGCGACAGCATCGACGAGCGCTTCGTTCCCGACGCCGCGCAGTTCCGGCCCGAGCGCTGGCTCTCAGACGGTGGGCCGGGTGCCCTCGCCAATTCGGCCAAGCGCATCTCGATGCCCTTCGGCGCCGGCCCGCGCGTATGCCCCGGGCGCTATCTGGCAATGCTGGAGATCAAGATGGCCATGGCGGTGCTCCTGGGCCAGTTCGAGATCGCGGAGGTTGCGACGCCGGATGGCGGCGAGGCACGCGAAACCCTGGCCTTCACGATGTATCCAGACGGGCTCACGATGCGCCTGCAGCTGCGCGCCTAGTACCTTAGTACCATACCGAAGTACCGTACCTCACCTACGCCGTGAGGACGATACCCAACGGCCCGGCAGGCGCGAATACTCCCCTCATCGACGCTGCAATCCCGCAGCGCCGCTTTGCAGGGGGATACGCTCATGGAACAAGAACTGCGCCCGGGCCAGGGCAAACACATCGGCGTGCGGCACGGCCGCATGATGCGCGAGGTCGGCGACTTCGGCTTCGACGCCGCGCTGATGCTGGAGGCAATCAAGTTGGCTGCCGCCTTCACGCTGGGGGTTGCCGCGACACTCTGGTTGTCCACGCCGGCACGGTCCTTTGGGCTGGATGTGCCGGGCAGTGCGCAGGTGTTTGCGCCGGCTCCCGGCACATCCATCGACGTCGACGCGCCTGTTGTGGAAACACCGCAGCGCGACGCCTACAGTGACGGCGGCGGGCATTGAGGAGAGCGGCAATGAAAATCCTCCTCAGCGCATGTCTCATCCTCGCCGCGGCGCTCGCCGCCTCGGTCAGTCGCGCCGACGACACCTGGTTGCCCCCGGTCAGCGAATCGGTCGCGCGCGCCGATGACCTCTATGGCGGCGGCGCGTACGCCCAAGCCTATGCGGAGTATTTCGCCGCCGCAATTCGTGGTCATGCGCGCGCGCAGGAAGTCATCGGCATGATGCTGCTGCTCGGGCCCGAGATGTACGGGCCGGACATCGAGCGCAACCGGGAAAGCGCGCTGCGCTGGCTGGAAGAAGCCGCCCGCGCCGGCCGCGATGTGTCATGGCATGTCGCCCTGGCGATCAAGCAGCGCGACGCTGCGGCTGGACTCGCCACGGCACCGCTGGATACAAGCAGACGACATTAGGGCTCGCGCCTTGAGGCCGGGTGGATGCACCTGACCCGTCCGGCGCCGAGCAGCTTCTCGGCGCACTCGATCTCGCGCGCGAGGCGATCGGCTGACTCGGCCTCGGTCTTCTTGATGTCGATGACGCCCAGGCCAAAGCCTCCAATCGGCCCGGGCAGTCCCCAGCAAGCATGCACCGGACGATGATTGCACATTGTTCTGAGGATGCTATCATTGATCATGGACAACAAGCACCGCAAGACTCTCGAGGCGGTGCTCGCTGTCCCGCTCAATGGCAACATCGAATGGGCGCGCATCGAAGCCTTGTTCGTCGCTTTGGGCTGCGCGGTGATCGAAGGACCGGGATCGGCCGTGACCTTCGAACACGCGGGTCGCAAGGCGAACTTTCACCGGCCCCATCCGGGGAAGGAAGCGCTGCGTTACAGGGTGCTGGCTGCGCGGGAATTTCTGGAGAAGATTGGAGCCACGAAATGAACGTCATGACCTACAAGGGCTACAGCGCCAGCATGAACTTCGATGTCGAAGACAAGATCATCGTCGGGCGGGTACTCGCGATCGACGACATCATCAGCTTTCACGGCGCGTCTGTAGCCCAGTTCGAGACCGCGTTTCACGCCGCTGTGGACAGTTACATCATCGCGTGCAAAAAGCTCGGGCAGAAAGCCGAAAAGCCGGCCAGTGGTCGCATGATGCTGCGCGTCGATCCCAAGGTACACGCCGCAGCCGTCAAGGCCAGTGCGACCAGCGGCCAAAGCCTCAACAAGTGGGCTGAACGCGTGCTGATGAAGGCGGCGACCGCCTGAAGAGAACACAGCCGCCCTGTTGCGCAAGGGGGCCTCAGGCTCCGGCGCGGCCCTCGAACAGGTCGCGCCCCTTGGCCAGCGCACGGATCTTGGCATCGGCGATGCCACGCTTCAGCATCCAGAACCCGCAATCCGGATGGATGTACTTGACCCGTCCGGCGCCGAGCAACTTCTCGGCGCGCTCGATCTCGCGCGCGATGTGATCGGCTGACTCGGCCTCGGTCTTCTTGATGTCGATGACGCCCAGGCCGAAACCGATCTTCGGGTCGAGGTCGCGAAAGACTTCCAGTTCATCGGCCGGGCGGTGCGCGCATTCCATGACGATGTGGTCCACGTGCAGGGCATTCAGGTACTTCATGAGGCTCTTCCAGCCGCCCTTCTGGATGCTCTGTCCGCCGTAGTTGCCAAAGCACAGGTGCACTGCCGGCACGCTCTTGACGGCATCGAGCACGCGGTTGATCGAGGCGGCGGCCCACTCCCATTCGTCGGGCGCACCGGGGAGATTGGCCTCGTCGACCTGGATGATGTCGGCCTCGCAGTGCGCAACCTGTTCGGCCAGGATGTCGGCCAGCGCGAAAGCGAGCGATGGCGTGTCCTTGTAGTGCTTGTTCATGACCATCTTGGCCAGCATGTGCGGGCCGGTCAGGGTGAACTTGAAGGACTTGGTCGCGAGCGCGGCCGCCTGCCGGCAGGCAAGCGGCAGGTCGAGCGTGCCGCTGCCGAGCGGCCCTTCGACCACTCCTGGCGGCCGGGTACGAAAACGGGTGGCTTCCGCCTTGCGGTAGGCGATGCGCTCCTCGAAGCTCATGCGAAAACCCACGCCGTCCAGCGGCCGCACGAAATACTCGATCATGCCGTTGGTCTCGGGGTGGTTGATGTCGAAGCGATAGAGCTCGCCGTCGCAGACCACGTCGATGCCGGCCTTCTCCTGAATGCTGATGACCGCGCGGGTGGCGTCGATCAGCGCCTGCTCGGAAGGTGAGGCGACGAGCCACTCGGGCACGGGGTAGGAACCGACGACGGTGGTCTGGATGCGCGGCATGGCTGTTCCTTGGTGGACAAGCAAAAATCCTAGCACGGTTAACCGGATCGTTACATCGGCTTCGCGCGCGGGCCGGCGCCGACGTGGCGGCCATCGGGCGTCGGCACAGGGTCACGGGCTGTCGTTGATCGACATTAACCGTTCGGTTACACTGATTGCTCCATGGCCAGGATCGTCCGCGTCGACATCGGCCGGCGAGACTATGCGCTCGTCGGCGAATTCAAGTTCTTCAAGGGCGGCGCGCGTCCCAGTGTCATGGTGCGCCTGACCGACGACGCCGGGCGCGAGGGCTACGGTCAGGCCGTGCCGGTCGAGACCTGGACTTACGAGACCGTCGAAAGCGTCGCAACCACGCTGACCCATTACCTTGCGCCCGCGATGCTCGGTGCCGATCCGGCCGACCTTGCAGGAGTGCACGCGCGCATGGAGTCAGCGATCCGGCCCTCGTTCTCGGTCGGTCAGCCGCTCGCCAAGGCAGCCATCGACCTGGCCTGCCATGACCTGTGGGGCAAGGCTCAAGGTCAGCCCGTTTGCGAACTTCTTGGCGGCCGCCTGGCGGATGAGGTGCGCCTGTCCTGGACGATCAACCCAAGCTCACTGGCGCAAGCCGAAAAGCTGCTTGAAGAGGGGCGCTCGCAGGGCTACGCCAACTTCAACATCAAACTGGGGCCGCCGCAGGCCACGGCCTTCGACCTGGAGCTGGTGCGCCTGGTGACACGCTTCTCCCCCGCAGGTTTTCATTGGGGTGATGCCAACACCGGCTACACGCTGGCGGTGGCGCTGGAGCAGGCGCCCAAACTCGCCGACCTCGGGCTACGCGCCCTGGAATCGCCCCTGCCGCCCAACCGCATTCGTGATTACCAGCGCTTGAAGTCCCAGGGCGCGCTGCCCATCCTCATGGATGAGGGTCTGGTCAGTGCGGTCGAAGCCGAGGAGTTCGCCGCGCTTGGCATGTTCGACGGTATCGCCATGAAGGTCGCGCGCTGCGGCGGGCTCTGGCATGCCTGGCGCATGGTCGAGGTGCTGCGCCGCGCGGGACTGGCGCTCTACGCCTCTGGCTTGACGGACCCCGAGTTTTCGCTGGCGGCCTCGGTCCAGCTTTTTGCCGCAGCAGGACTGACCCTGCCCGCGGCTCTCAACGGCCCGCAATACCTGGAGGGCCGCGGCACGGCTGATACGGCCTTTCGCGCAGTGCGCGATGTGATCCGCGTGCCCACCGCGCCAGGCCTGGGCGTTGGGCCTGCGCCTGCGGACCTGAAATCCCTTGCCATGGCAGCACAAGCATGATCCGCCTCACGCCCCTTTTTGGCGTCCTGGTCTTCCTCGCCCTGTGGGAGGCCGTGGTCCTGATCTTCCGCATGCCGCCCTACCTGCTGCCGGGTCCGTGGGCGGTCGCCAAGATATTCGTGGCCGAATTCCCCAAGCTCCTCTACCACGGCTGGATCACGACCTACGAGATGCTGCTTGGCTACACGCTCGCTGTGGCGATCGCGCTGCCGCTGGCCATCGGCATCACCGCCTCGCACCGCTTCGACCGCTTCATCACCCCGCAGCTGTTGTTCTTCCAGGTGGTGCCCAAGGTCGCCATTGCGCCGCTGTTCCTGGTCTGGTTCGGCGTCGGCACCACGCCCAAGGTGCTGGTGGCCTTCCTGATCTCGTTTTTTCCCATCGTCATCGATGCCGCCGTGGGCCTGCGCTCGATGTCCTCGGAAATGCACGACCTGGCGCGCTCCATGGGTGCGACGCGCTGGCAGATGTTTGCGCGCTATCGCCTGCCGACCAGCCTGCCCTACCTATTCTCCGGGCTCAAGGTCGCCGCCACCTTGGCCGTCGCCGGCGCCGTGGTCGGCGAGTTCGTCGGCGCTGACAAGGGCCTGGGGTATCTGCTCCTGGTCACCAACTCGAACATGGAGACCGCGCTCATGTTCGCGACCATCGTCGCGCTGACATTGATCGGCCTGGTGTTCTTCTATATCGTCGAATTCCTCGAAAAGCTCCTGATCCCCTGGCACGTGACGCACCGCGTGCGCGAGGGGGCGGGAACCATGTAGCCCCACCCACCAAAGGAGAGACAGCATGAAACGCCTTTTGTTGATCGTGTTTGCAGCCCTGCTTGCCAGCGGCCAGGCCCTGGCCCAGCCCAGGCTGGAGAAATTCCCGTTTCGCCTGAACTGGACCCTGTACGGCGAGCACGCGCCCTTCTTTGTCGCACGCGACAAGGGCTTCTACGCCGCCGAGGGCATCGAGGTCGAAATCCAGGAAGGCAGCGGCTCGACCACCGTCTCGCAACTAGTCGCCTCCAACAACAGCCCTGTGGCCTACGTTGATGCAGCGACCATGATGCGTGGGGTGTCCAACGGCATGCCGATCCGCGCCGTGGGCGTCACCCTGCAGGAAAGCCCGATGGCCTTCATCTACCGGGCCGACGCGGCGCGGCCGACCAAGGTCTCCGAGATCAAGGGCAGCCGCATCGCCATGACCGCGGGCGACGCCAGCCTGGCGATCTTCACGGCCTTCATGGGCAAGCTGGGCATGAAGATGGAGGATGTGCAAATCGTCACGGTGGCCAACCCGCAGGGCAAGGAGCAGGCGGTGCTCAACAAGCAGGTCGACGCGCTCCTGGGCTACTTCATGGACCAGGGCCCGCGCATGCAGCTGCAGACCGGGGTCAAGATGGGCTGGACGCGGCTCTACGACATGGCGGGCGTGACCACGCTCTCCTCGGCCATCATCGCCAACAACAACTGGTTGAAGGATGCCAAGAACCAGGACCTGCTCCGGCGCTTCCTGCGCGCCTCGCAACGCGGCTGGCAGCATTCATTCGACAACCGCGCCGAGGCTGCCGAGATCTTCCGCAAGGCCGCACCGGTCTTCACCCAGGAGATCGCGCTCCTGGAAGTCGAGGGGACCATGAGCATCATCCGTACCGACCGCACCAAGGGCAAGCCGATCGGCGTGTCCGACATCGGCGACTGGCGCGACAGCCAGGACCTCTTGGCCAAGTTCGCCAAGCTCAATCCGCAGGCGGACCTGAACACCTACTTCACCAACGAGTTTCTGTCCGAGCCACCCTACCTGCCCAAGCGCTGATGTCCGAGGACGCCTACATCCGGCTCTCCGGCGTCGGCAAGGTCTACGAGTCGCGCGCCGGGCCCGTCGAGGCCTGCGGCGACATCGACCTTTCGATCGCACGGTCGGAGTTCGTCGCCATCGTGGGGCCGAGCGGCTGCGGCAAGACGACCATCCTCAAGATGATCGCCGGCCTGCAGCCGTACACGGCCGGCACGATTGCCATCGACGGGCGGCGGGTCGATGGTCCGTACACGGATGTAGGCATCGTCTTCCAGGACGCCATCCTGCTCGACTGGCGCAACGTGCTCGAAAACGTGATGCTGCAGGTCGACATCCGCAAGCTCGATCGCGCCACCTACGAGCCGGTGGCGCGGCACCTGCTTGAAATCACGGGCCTGGCGGGTTTCGAAAAGCACAAGCCGTTCGAACTCTCCGGCGGCATGCGCCAGCGCGCCTCGATCTGCCGCGCGCTGGTGCACGACCCGCCGCTGCTATTGATGGACGAGCCTTTTGGCGCGCTGGATGCGTTGACGCGCGAGCAGATCTCGATGGACATCCAGCGCGTCTGGATGGAAAAGCGCAAGACCGCGCTTTTCATCACCCACAGCATCCCGGAAGCGGTGCTGCTGGCCGATCGCGTCGTCGTCATGGGGCCGCGCCCGGGGCGCATCGTCGAGATCATCGACATCGACCTGCCGCGACCGCGCCGCATCGACCGCATGCCGCCGGTCTTCACCGAATACACCAACCGCATTCGCGACATCTTCAAGGCGCGCGGCGTGCTGGCGATGGATTAGGGGCGCGATGACCGCACCCGCTTTCACGATCGTTGCCATCGAGCTCTTCGAGCGCCCGGTCAGGCTGCGCCTGCCGTTTCGCTTTGGTGTGGTCACGCTGACCGCCTGCCCGCAGGCCTTTGCGCGCGCGACGATCCGCCTGGAAGGCGGGATGGAGGCCACCGGAGTGGCTGCCGAGATGATCGTGCCCAAGTGGTTCGACAAGGACCTGGCGCTCTCCAACGAGGACAACTTCACGCAACTGCGTGCCGTGCTGGGCATGGCGCGCGAGGCGTATCTCGCCGACCCGGCGCCGGACACGGCCTTCGGGCACTTCGCGCGGCACTACGACGCTCACCTCAGCGCGGCTGCCGCGCGCGACTTCAATCCGCTGCTTGCAAATTACGGCCCGGCGCTGATCGACCGGGCGCTCCTGGATGCGTTGTGTCGCGGCCTCGGGCTCGACTTCTACACAGCGCTCAAGACCAACCTGCCCGGCATCGGCGCGCGGCGCCGCGAGTTCGCGGGCCTCGACATGGACCGCTACCTCGCGGGCAGAACGCCGGCGCAGGCGATCGAGGCGCGCCACACCGTCGGGCTGGTTGATCCGATCACCGCGGCGGATGTGAAAGTGCGGGTCGGCGACGGCCTGCCGGAGACACTCGAGGAAGTGGTTGCGCACTACGGACACCGCTACTTCACGCTCAAGGTCGGCGGCGATCCCGACGCGGCCATCGCGCGACTGGAAGCGATCGCCGCAGTACTCGATGCAGGCAGCGCGCCCTACTACGCCACGCTCGACGGCAACGAGCAGTATGCGGACGCTGCGGCGGTCGCGAAGCTTCTCGCTCGCATGCGTGCCGCGCCGCGGCTTGCGCGCCTGACCGCATCGATCCTCTTTGTCGAGCAACCCATCAACCGCAAGACCGCGCTCGAGGCCGACTTCAAGGCAGCGCCGCTCGGCCTGCCGGTCATCGTCGACGAGTCCGACGGCAACCTCGACACCTTCGTCATCGCGCGCGAACGCGGCTACACCGGCGTCTCATCGAAAACCTGCAAGGGTCTCTACAAGTCGATCCTGAACGCCGCGCGCTGCGCGCACTGGAATGCCGCGGAAGGCGGAGCGCGTTACTTCATGTCCGCCGAGGACCTGACCACGCAGGCGGGACTCGCCGTGCAGCAGGACATCGCGCTCATCAACCTTATCGGCATCGGGCATGTAGAACGCAACGGCCATCACTACGTCGACGGCATGGCCGCCTGCCCGGCCGGCGAGCAGGCAGCCTTCCTGGCCGCCCACCCCGACCTCTACGAGCGTTCGCACGGCGCGGTGCGCCTGTCGATTCGCAACGGCAGGCTCGCGATCGGCTCGCTCGCCTGCCGCGGATTCGCCAGCGCCGCGCTGCCGGATTTCGCCGCGATGGCACCGCTAGTCGTACCTCCACACCCCTAGGACTGCACAAGGAGAAACACCGTGGCCCAGCACACCCCAGGACTTGAGACCCAGCACGACAAGCTCGGCCCCATGCAGTCGCGCTATATCGATGTGGCGGGCCTGCCATGGCAAGCCACGCGCTGGCCGGGGATTGAAACCAAGACGCTCTTCATCGACCCCGACACCGGTGTGCAGACCGTGCTCACGCGCATGGCGCCCGGCACGGTGCTGACAGACCACATGCATGTCGAGATCGAGCAGACCTGGGTGCTGGAAGGCAGCCTGGTCGACCATGAGGGCGAGGCCCGGGCAGGCAGCTTCGTCTGGCGGCCCAAGGGCAGTCGCCACACTGCCAGCGCCCCGCAGGGTGCGCTGCTGATCGGCTTTTTCCTGAAGCCGAACACCTTTTTCTAGAACCCGCACGCGATCCGCAGGAGCAGCACGGCATGAAGTTCGGCGATTTCACCAAGATCAAGTCCCTGGGCACACCAGCGGGGCTGCGCGAGAACCTGGTTCGGCTCGGGCTTCCGATGCCCTGCGACGATGTCGTCGCGGCAGGTCCCGAGTCGCCCCTCGGCGCACCGCTTACGGCCGGGCCCTTCACCATCGGCAACCGCTTCGCGATCCAGCCCATGGAGGGCTGGGACGGGCTGGCCGACGGCAACCCATCCGACAATACGATCCGGCGCTGGAAGAACTTCGGCCGCTCGGGCGCCAAGATGATCTGGGGCGGCGAGGCCGTCGCGGTGCGCCACGACGGCCGCGCCAATCCGAACCAGGTGACCATGACCGCGGCCACCCAGGGCAACATCGCCGGGCTGCGCGAGGCCCTGGTCGCCGCGCACCGCGAGGTCATGGGTGACGAACGCGACCTGGTGATCGGGCTGCAACTCACGCACTCAGGGCGCTTTTGCAAGCCCGACGACCAGACCACCATGAAGCCGAAGATCCTCTATCGGCATCCGATCCTGGACCGTAAGTTCCGCTTGAAGGATGATCATCCGGTCATGAGTGACCGCGAGATCCGCGCGCTCATCGACGACTACATCGTTGCCGCCAGGCGCGCCTGGGACTGCGGCTTCCAGTTCGTCGACCTGAAGCATTGCCACGGCTACCTGGGGCACGAGTTCCTCTCGGCACGCACCCGCGCCGGTGACTTTGGCGGCTCGCTCGAGAACCGCACGCGCTTCCTCTCCGAATTGGTCGCAGGCATCCGCGCCAGCGTGCCGGGCCTGGCCATGGGTGTGCGCGTGTCGCTGTTCGACTTCGTGCCCTTCAAGCCCGACCCTGCGCACCCGGACACGAGCGTGCTGGGCCCCGGCATCCCCGAGGACACCGCGGGCCTTCTGCCCTACCAGCACGGCTTCGGCACCGATCCTAACGACCCGACCCGCGCGGATCTTTCCGAGCCGCACGCGTTCCTGGACATCGTCGAGAAGCTCGGCATCCCGCTCATCAACATCACCCTCGGCAGCCCTTACTACAACCCGCACCTGACGCGCCCGGCGCTCTACCCGCCATCCGACGGCTACCAGCCGCCCGAAGACCCGCTGATCGGCGTCATGCGCCACCTGGAAACGGTGCGCGACCTGAAGCGCGCACACCCCAGGCTCGTCTTCATGGGCAGCGGCTACACCTATCTGCAGGAGTTCCTGCCCAATGTCGCGCAGGCGGTCGTGCGCGAAGGCTGGACCGACCTGGTGGGCCTGGGCCGCATGGTGCTGGCCTACCCGGAGCTGCCGGCCGATGTGCTCGCGGGGCGCACCTTGCAGAGGAAGCGACTCTGCCGCACCTTCAGCGACTGCACCACCGCACCGCGCAACGGCATGGTCTCGGGCTGCTATCCGCTCGATACGCACTACAAGAAGTCACCCGAGATGGCGCGACTGACACAGGTGAAGAAGGCGGCCAACCTCGCGTAGCGCGAGTGCCCGACGTGCCTGCGAAGCCCGCTGCGATGAAACAAGGAAATGCACCATGAACGCTCCGGAACGGATTCGCACCTCGATCAAGCTGCCGACCGCAGACGGCAGGGTGGAGGAGTTTCGCCTCTCGCAGCCGCGCGACTTTCCCACCCGCCCGACCGCGGCCTTCACCCGCATCGCCTACTCGGCCGCGCATGTGGTCGCCGACCCGCTGGCCGATTGCGACCCCTGGGTCGATGCGGCTGTCGACTGGGATGCGACCATCGCCTACCGTCGCCACCTGTGGAGCCTGGGCCTGGGTGTGGCCGAGGCCATGGACACCGCGCAGCGCGGCATGGGGCTTGACTGGCCGACCTCGCTCGAATTGATCAAGCGCTCGATCGACGCCGCGCGCGACATCGACGGCGCGGTCTTAGCCAGCGGTGCCGGCACCGACCACCTGGCGCCGGCAGATACCAGGGGCGTGGACGACGTGATCCGCGCCTATGAAGAGCAGGTCGCCGCCATCGAAAAGCTGGGCGGGCGCATCATCCTGATGGCAAGCCGCGCGCTGGCCCGCGTGGCCAGGTCGCCGGACGACTATCACCGCGTCTACGACCGCATCCTCTCGCAGGTAAAGCAGCCGGTCATCATCCACTGGCTGGGCGAGATGTTCGATCCGGCGCTGGCCGGCTACTGGGGCGTGGCCGATCACATGGCGGCGATGGATGTCGCCGTCGATGCGATCAACCGCAATGCCGCGAAGGTCGATGGCGTCAAGGTCTCACTCCTGGACAAGGACAAGGAAGTCGCGATGCGCCGCCGCTTAGTACCCGGGGTGAAGATGTACACCGGCGACGACTTCAACTATGCCGAACTCATCGAGGGCGACGCGCAGGGCTACAGCCATGCGCTCTTGGGCATCTTCGATGCGATCGCGCCGGCGGCCTCGGCTGCGCTGGGCGCGCTCGCGCGCGGCGACAGTGCCGGGTTCAACGACATCCTGGCGCCCACGGTACCGCTATCGCGCCATATCTTTCGTGCGCCGACTCGCTTCTACAAGACCGGCGTGGTGTTCATGGCCTACCTGAACGGCCTGCAGGACCACTTTGTGATGGTCGGCGGGCAGGAGAGTGCGCGGTCCATACTGCACCTGGCCGAACTTTTTCGCTTGGCCGACGCCGCCGGGCTGCTGCGCGACCCGGAATTGGCCGCTGCGCGCATGCGCGCCGTGCTGTCGGTGCACGGCATTTAGGCAGCGGCCGCAAACATCGTCAGCGCAGGATTTGCCGGCCGCGCGGCGGCGACGCCAGCGACGCGTCCTAGCGGGCCTCGCCGTTGCGCGCCTTGACCTTTGTTTCCAGCAACTCCATGCGCCGGTCACGGATACCAAGCTGCCGCAGGTGCTCGACCATGCTGAAGAGATAGTCGCAGCAGCGCCCGGACGGACCGGTTGCGGAGGCCAGGTAGTGCGCGACCTGATCCTCTTGCAAGTTGGCCACGTAGCGGTCGTGCTTGCGGTTGGAAGAAAACGCGATCGCGTGCACCGGCCCTTGCGGCGTGCGCGCCAGGGTCCACACCGGTCGGTAGGTCCCGGTGAGCATTTCGCGACGCCACAACACTTCCAGTTCGGTCGGCGCCGCCTCGCGGGCGACGCGGTAGGCCACACCGGCGCAACTGCCGCCAGGCTTGAGCGAGAGCATGAGTCCGGGACGCTCCGGGCTGGCGCGACCGACACGCAGCCACAGGCAGAACTCGCGGTGGTAACCGTAGATGCGCGCGGTGCGCTTTTCCACGAAATGAAAGGCCGGATTCCAGATCAGCGAGCCGAAACCGAAGACCCAGATGTTTTCCGGGTCCGGCGCGGAGGCGAGGAAGCCCCTGATTTGCTCCTGGCGCTCCGCGTCGCCCATCAAGGTCGCGTCGGCTCCAAGCATGGGGCGCAGCCAGGTGTGGTAACTCCCGTCGAGGATGGTTTCGCGGGTCAGTTTCGGTACGGTCATGGAAGGCGGATTTTGTCATGCGCAGAGCACCGCGGGGCGCGGCGAGCGACAGGGCAAAATAGGCGGCGTACGAACCACACCAAGACCAGGGAGCATTCATGCAGGCAAGGAACATCCTCATCACCGGGGCCGCAGGGCAGATCGGCGTTGCGCTGCGCGCCGGATTCAAGGGCGTCTACCCATTGCTGCGACTCTCCGACCTCGCGCCGCTGGGGGTCGCCGCCCCGGGAGAGGAGGTCGTGACGGCCGATCTGACCGACATGGCCGCGGTCGAAAAGATGGTCGCGGGCATCGACTGCATCGTCCACCTGGGCGGCGCGTCGACCGAAAACACCTGGGAGACCATTCTTTCGGCCAACATTTCCGGCTGCTTCAACCTCTTCGAGGCCGCACGCAAGGCCCGGGTCAAGCGCATCGTCTTCGCCAGCTCCAACCACGCGATCGGCTTTCACCGCCGCGAGCGCTTCATCGACAACACGGTGGTGCCGCGCCCGGACACGCGCTACGGCGTGTCCAAGGTGTTCGGCGAGGCGCTTGGACGGCTATACGCCGACAAGCACGGAATGTCGGTGGCCTGCCTGCGCATCGGCACGTTCCGCAACCCCGACCGGCCGGACAACGTGCGCCAGCTGCAAAGCTGGATCAGCCATCGCGACATGGTGCACCTGATGCGCCGCTGCATCGACCATCCCGACTACCACTTCGCGGTCGTCTACGGGCTGTCGAACAACCTGCGCGCGCGATGGGACAACACGAACGTCAAATGGCTGGGCTACCGGCCGCAGGACGACTCCGAAGCCTGGGCTGCGGAGATTCTGGCCAAGGGTGAAAAGGAGAACGCGATCTCGGCGCAATTCCACGGCGGCTTCTACACGCCGATGGAATTCGATGGCGATGCTGATCGCATCGACTGAGCAGCGGCGCCCGTCGCCGTGTGCGCCGACGCACCGGCGGCCGCCGCGCGGCTTGCGCGGGCGTGGAAAACAGGTCAGAATCGACCGGATTCCTGGCAATAGCGACGCGATGCGGCACTGATCCGGCGGTGCCCGAATCGCCGCGTGAGCCAGCGATTCTTCGGGAGGCGCCTCGGTCAGCGTGGATGCGGGAACGGAGCGACTGACGCGGCTCAGGCGGACCCTGAGCATCATCTGGCAGAGCCATCCGCGCCTCGCCCTGGGAGGATGCATTCTGGTTCTCCTCCAGGCCGGATTGCCGATCCTCCTGTTGTTTCTCATCAAGCGGATCGTCGACGCGCTGGCGGCTGGCGGCGATGCGTCGGCGCGCCTGAGCGAACTTGGGTTTCTGGTTGGGGTTGCAGCCGCCGTCGCACTGACCGAAAGCCTGACAGGCGCAGCGCGGCGCTACGTCAGCGAGTGGCAGGCCGCCGCGGTCAGCGAGCGTCTGCACGACATGATCCATGCCAAATCGGTGGAAGTCGACCTCGCGTTCTATGAAGATGCCGAACAGCGGGACACCCTGCATCGCGCGCAGCAACTGGCGCCCTATCGTCCGAACCGGCTGGTGGGCAATCTGCAGGAAGCGGTCAGGAACACGATCGCGCTAGCCGCGCTCCTGGTCGTCCTGCTTTCGTTGCACTGGCTCGTCGTTCCGGTACTCGTGCTGTCGAGCCTGCCGGGCATCGTGCTGCGAATGAAGGAAGCGCCACGCTATTACGATTGGTGGCGCCGGCAGTCCGGGCTGGAACGCCTGGGTCGATACCTCTCCGAGGTGCTGACCACCTCGGCGTTTGCCCAGGAACTCAGGCTCTATTCGCTTGGAGAGCACTTTCGCCGCCGTTTTCTGGCCACGCGCGAGGCCATGAGGATCGCTGCGCGGAAGCTCTTCTGGCGCCGCAATTTCGCCGACTTCGCGGCCGAAGCCGTGTCGATCTGCGGACTGTTCGGCATCATCCTCCTGCTTGGCGTCCAGACCGTCGAAGGCGCGCTCACCCTGGGCGCGCTGGTCATGAGTTTCCAGGCGCTGCAGCGGACATGGTCGCACTTCGGCGGGCTCCTGCGCGCGCTTGCCGAATTGCGCGAGGATGAGCTCCTGCTCACGGACCTGTACCGGTTCCTCGATCTTGCGCCCCTAGTGGTGTCGCCGCCGACGCCGCTTGTCTTTCCCGCCTCCGCGGCGCCGGGCATCCGCCTCGAAGGTGTCCATTTCCGCTATCCGGGCGCCAAGCGCGACGCCCTCGTCGATGTGACCCTCGAGATCGCAGCCGGCGAATGCGTCGCGCTGGTTGGACGCAACGGATCAGGCAAGTCGACTCTCATCAAGCTGATCGCGCGCCTGTACGATCCCGGCGCCGGTCGAGTGACCATCGATGGCGTGGATTTGCGCGATCTCGCGATTACGGACTTGCGTGCCGCGGTCGCCGTCGTGAGCCAGGATACGGTGCGTTACCAGGACAGCGCCGGCGACAATATTCGCTACGGCGCGCGCGACCTGGTCGCCGACCAGGCGGCGATGGCGAAGGCGGCGCAGCGTTCCGGCGCGGACGAGATCATCGCGCGCCTGCCGCAGGGCTTGGCAACAACACTGGGGAACGCATTCGAAGGCGGCATCGAACTGAGTCCGGGCGAATGGCAGAAAATCGCCCTGGCGCGCGGCCTGGTCCGCGAGGCGCGCCTCATCCTGCTCGACGAGCCGACCAGCGCGATGGATCCGCATGCCGAGGAGAGGATCCAGAGTGCGTTCATGGAAATGATGCGCGGCCGCACGGCGGTGGTGATCAGTCATCGCCTTTCGACGGTCATGGCTGCTGACCGCATCCATGTGCTCGATCAGGGGCGCATCGTGGAATCGGGTTCGCATGAAGAACTCATGCGCCTGCGCGGCATTTACGCGGGCATGTTCGAGGTGCAGGCCGCGAGGTACCGTCGATGATCGCCGCGCCCGCGTCCGCGGCCAACCACGGGTTTCGTGCCGGCGCCGAGATCGAATACCTGTGCGCGCTGATCCGATCTGCTGTCGCGGGCGAAAGCGCGGTGCTGCGCCGACCCGGCATCGATTGGGCACGCATGGCGGAGTGCTTGCGCAGCCATCACATGCTGCTTCCCATGATCAGGTCGATGCTCGACCTGGCGGCCGCCCCGGCGCAGGTTGCCGCTTCGATCCGGGAAACCGAGCGCCATTGCCGGTTGCGCACCCTGCTTCTGCTCGGCGAGCTGGCGCGCGTTCTGCCGCCGCTTGTCGCCGGGGGCTGCGAACCAATCGTGCTCAAGGGGCCCGCGCTGGCGCGCACCGTCTACGGCAACCGGATGCGGTGTTTCACCGACATCGACTTCCTGGTCGCGCCGGATCGACGCGGACGGTCGCTCGCGATACTCGCCGAACTCGGCTACACCTTCGATCCGCACGCGACCGCACCCCCTGCCACCTACGACCGGCACCACTTTCACTATTGCCTTCTCGGCGCGTCCGGCGTTCTCATCGAATTGCACTGGGACCTCTCGGAGCCCCTCGACTACGTGCGCATGGCCGCGCACGCGTGGCCGGCACGCAGCCGCCACGCGGCTATCGGCGAGGTCGCAATGCAGATTCCCGGGCCGGTCGATCATCTTCTGCTGGTGGCCAAGCAGGCACTCGACACCAGTTTCGCCGATCTGAGGCGCATCGTCGACGCGGCCATGTTGATCCGCGCCGGCGCGGCCGACGAGCCTGGTGTCGCGCGTTCGGCATGCGCGGCAGGTTTGGCGACGCCGCTGTGGATCCTCTTGCGCGCGTCGCGCAGCATCGCCGGAGTCGCTGCGCCTGCGCTCGAGTCGGCGCTCGCGCCACCGCTTGTGGTGCGGGCCTGTCTTGTCAGCCTGGACATTGAACGCCAGGCCTTGACCCTTGCGCCCTACCGTCGCAGCGGCCTGGCCTGGCTCATCCGCCTGCTCGGCGCCCCCGATGTCGCGGCGGCGCGCCGTGAATTCGTACGCTACCTGTTTCCGGCCGGCTGGTCGTGGGCGGCGCTCGGTTTCGACCCCGACCGGCGCCCCGCCCTGACTGCGCGCATGCGCATATTCTGCAAGCGCCTGATCAGCGTCGCCAAGGCCGGCGCCTACCAGATCTGGCGGCTCGCCCGCTACGCGGCGGTCCGCGGCGGGCCGAAAGCTTCGTAGATCACCAGATCCGCATGCGACTCGCGGGTATTGAACAAGGACGAACGTTCGAAGGGCGCGCGCTCTTGAGGCCAGAAATACACCACGATGATGTGTGCCGCTCCGCCAGCCAGCGCCGCGCGCAGGTTGGCGACCACCTTTTCGACCACAGGTTCGTCAAACGGGCGGCACAGAAATACGACGCAAGGTTCGCGCGGAAACTCGAAAACCGCCGCGTCCATGCAGATCGATCGGACGTCGGCGCCGGCGCAGCCCGGGTATAGACGGATGTTTTTCAGCGCGATCGCGTTCAGTTCCGGCGAGAATTCCACGCCAATAATGCTGCGAAAGCCGTACTCGGACGCCAGCAGCAGGACGCGTCCCTTGCCCGAACCGAGGTCCACCAGCGAGAAATCGCCATGCCGAATGCCGAGTCGGGACAGCACGCCGCGCACCAGCGCGATCGGTGTCGCCGCGTAGACCCGGCCGAATTCCAGATTCTCGCTGTCTATCGCAAGGCGCGCCAGCTCGACGCGCGCGGTGGTGTCGACCCCGTGGCGGCGGTCAAAGCCGAGTTCGGCAAAATGCCAGCGCCAGCGCGTCGGCGACAAACGCCAGCGCGCGCTCATGGCACGCCAGTAGAGCCGTTTCAAGCCGGGAAACCGCAATAACTGCATGAATGGCCTCTGCGGGCGCCGCGATCACCCCGCCCCGGCCGGACGCAATCTTGCTCGAGCGCGCGATGACAACGACATGAGTACGAACCACCAGGCAAATACATTTTGCAATCTTTAACATCCCGGCATTGACAGACTATGCCACCGCCGTGCGAATGGTGCTAGCCTAATCTCAACTTGGCGACGGATTGCTTCCAGTGCCAGGGGCCGGCCCGTACACGGACCGCGGCGAGCGCATTTAGGGGGTCACATGGGGCGTCGCTACAAGAAGAATCCGGCTATCGAACTCGCGCCGCTGGAACACGAAGCGATCCTGTTCGATCCGCAGACCAACAAGTTCATGGTGCTCAACCGCACCAGCGCATTCGTCTGGGAAAACCTTTCGGAAGACCGCAACGTCGACGACATTGCCGTCGCCATGTGCGCGTCCTTCTCAGGTGTCGGGCTGCCCGAGGCCCGCAACGACATCGAGCAGATTCTTGGCGAGATGGCGTCTTACGGCATCATCATCGGGATCCTTGATCATTCGAATCTTGAAAAGGAGGCAACGCTATGATCGAGAGAGAGCAGCAAGTGGTCGGTGAAGGCGGCGGGCTGCCGGTATACATCAGGCCGACAATGCGTGTGATGACCGAACAGGAAATCCTCGTGGCGTTCCAGATGACGGCGGCCAAGATCAGTGCGGCCGGTTGCTGGTGGGGTGCTTGTCCCCAGCAGTCCTGATCCGACGCAGGGCACGGGTCGACGCGCAATCCGCGTCGGCCCGTTTTCCGCCAAGGTGGTGCGTGCGCTCCTGAAGGAGTTGTGCGGTGGCCAGGCACGATGTTGACCCTACCAAGATCGTCAATGGCGTGACGCTGCGGGCAGACCCTGCGCGCGAGCCCTGCTTTACTGTCGTCCAGCACCATCGCGACATGCAGGATCATGCCGACATGTCACCGGTCGCGGTGCGCCAGCGCCTGCACAAGCACATGCACAACGAGATGCAGAATCTCGAGATCGTCGCCCTGTCGCTGACCGAATTTCCGGACGTCGAATGGGACCTGCGCATGGATATCGCGCGCCAGTGTTGGGACGAAGCGCGGCACGCGGCAGTGTTCCTGAAAAGACTGGTCGAACTCGGGGGCAGCAAGGGCGAGTTTCCGGTGATGAACTACGAGTGGTCGGTCAGCGGAATGATGACCAGCGTCGCCGGCCGCCTGACCTTGCAGAACCGCACCTTCGAGGGCGGCGAGATGGATTTGCTGCGCGAATTGGTGCGTATCTGGCGCGAAGCCGACGACGCCGAGACCTCTGCCCTCATGGAGGCGATCCTGGCCGACGAGATCCAGCATGTTCGCTACGCCAACCGCTGGCTAAAGCGACTTGCCGAAGCCAATCCCGGAGTACTGCTCGAGGTCGTGCGCGCGATGCGTTTCCTGGATACGGTCACGCGCGCCATGGCCCCGCGGGATGGCGAGGTCAATGCAGCCGGCGTACCGCTGACGGGCTGGACCCATCTCGGATCCTTCACCAACGTCGACGACCGCCGGCTGGCTGAATTCACCGAGGACGAACTGGCGGAGTTGTTGCGCCAGGAGGGAATGGGACGTATCGTTCCGTCGGCCGGGAGCGCGGCGTGAGCGTCGCCGATCGCGGCGGAACTGCAGCGCTCCCGCGGGCGGCGCGGGCAGTGCAATGTGAGGCGTGGTGGCAGGCGCCGGAAGCCCAGGCGCGGGCGCTCGAGGCGCATCCCGAAAGCGCCGATCCGCACCTGCGCCTGCGCCTGGCTGAAGGCGTCCTGGACGCCGTCGTCAGCCCTGGCAGCGTGCTCGATACGCTGCTCGCGCTCTGGGGCGAGTGTCTCGACCCCGTCGAACGGCAAGACGGCGCGACACGAATCGCCTGTCGCGTGGTGCAAAGGCCGGACGCCGACTGCATTTTCCTGAGGCTTTCCGGAGCCGTGGATTTCGACCTGGCCGAACATGCACACAACCTGCTGGCGCACTTGTACCTCGGTGCCAGCGAAAAGTACGTCGAGATCGAATCGACCAGCAAGCCGTGGCGCATGTTTGCAGTCGCTTCGCGGCCGGGATGGCCGGTGATAGCGGTGGACACTCATCGGGTGTTGGTCGACGCACGGCGTCAGCCGGTCAATTTCGTCGTTCATTTCCCCGTGAGCGCAGTCATGCGTGCTCAGGCGGGTGTGATATTCGTCCATGCAGCGGCGGTCGCCGCGGCCGGCGCGGGCGTCCTGATCGCCGGGCCCTCGGGCGCCGGCAAGACGACGCTCGCGCTTGGCCTCGCTGCGCGCGGCCACGACTTCTACAGCGAGAACGTCGCGGGCTTGCGCGTCGGCCGGGGTGAAGTCCTGCCTTTGCGGCGCACTGCTTTCCTGCGCCCGGGCGCGCGATCGCACGCCGTAGGGCGCGTGCTGGACGGGCTGGGTGTCGATTTGCCTGACCAGCGCGCGGGCCCGGTCATGCCGCCCAAGACTCCCTTCCTGACCACGACCCACTTCCCGCCCGCAACGAGCGCAGCCGTACCGCTAAGGTATGCATTCTTCCTGCGCGGCTTCGCCGCCCGTTCGGCCGTCGAGCACTTTTCGCCGACGCGCGCGGACTTCGAGCGCATATTGCGCCCGCTGGTGTTCGACATACTCGTGGCGGCCTCGTGGGGCGCAGTCACGGGCTGGCTGATCAGGCATCTGCAGTTGCTTGCGATGTTGCGTCAGGCGCATTGCTTTCTGCTGGATGCGGGTCATCCGGACGAGACGGCCGACCTGGTGGCTGCTACCGTACGGGGGGGCGTATGAGTCTTTCGGTCAAGGAACGCGGATGCCATATCGCGACGTTTCGCGCGGTCCAGGTGTACTTCATGGAAATGTTGGCATCCTGGGTCCCGACGACTGCCGAAATGGAAGTCAAGCTGCTCATGGGCGAACACATCTGGGACTGCGCCCAGCACGCCGACACGCTCGGCAAGCGTACCCACGAGTTGCGGCTGCCCCTGCAGCACAGCATGGCGCCATCGGCGCCGTACGATGCGATCCTCAAGGGCGTGCGTGCGGCGACTGCGACACCGGAGCGTGTGGCGGGCTTTTACCGATGCCTTCTGCCCGGCATGTCGGCACGCTACCGCCACTATCTCTCGCTCACTGACGAACTCATGGACGCGCCGTCGGTGCGCATCATCGAACGCGTTCTTGCCGACCACGCCCGGATGCTCAAACAATGCTCCGCGATGCTGCGCGAGCGGCCCGAACTGGAGCGCGTCGACCCGGCGTGGCTGCAATCGCAGGTGCAAGCGGAGGCGGCACTGCCTGCGATTCTGGCAGCCGAGAACGACGCAAGCGACACGAGCCCGAGGTAGCCGTGTACGCGGCAGACGATCTGATGGAGGTGCGCGGCGTGCAGATGCGACGCGACCCCGCGCGCGAGGCGTGCTTCAAGGTCGTCCACAGTCATGCAGAGATGCTGGTGGGCAGCATCGACACCCCGGACGCGCAACGTGAATTCCTGCATCGCGACGTCAACAACGAATTGCAGAGCCTGGAGATCGCGGCGCAGTCGCTCATCGACTTTCCCGACGCGCCGTGGGCGCTGCGCATGGCACTGGCGCGCCAGGCAGCGGACGAGGCCCGCCATGCCTGGCTGTGCTACGGGCGCATGCGCGAAATGGGCGGTTACAAGGGCGAATTCCCGGTGCACAACCATGAATGGGGAATCGTCTGCCGCATCGGCACGCTGGCCGCCCGGCTGGCGATCCAGAACCGGATTTTCGAGGCCGGTTCGCTCGATGTGTTCCGCAAGATGGTCGGCAAGTGGCGCGACGCCGGGGACCAGCGGACGGCAGAAATCATGGAGGCGATTCTCAATGACGAAATCGCCCATGTCCGCTACGCCAATGAGTGGCTGCAGAAACTGATCGCCGCCGAGCCGCGCGTCGTCATGGACATCGCGGCGGCCATTGCGCAGACGCGGCGTATCGCCGACGCGCTCGCGCCCAGGCCCGGCGAGACCAGCCTGGACGGCGTCGCCCTCGATTCGGTGGTGCGCGAAATCACCACCAGCCACGAGGATCGGTCGCTCGCGGATTTCAGCGACAGCGAGATCCTCGAACTTCTTCGCCGCGAGGAGCGCAGCCTGGCTGCGACGCCGACGGGGACTGCGACGCCGACGGGGGCCGCGGCGTGAGCGGCGCTGCGCAAGCGGGCCAGCACGCGCCGGCTCGCGACGGCCGCTTTCGCGTCGTCGAGAGCTGGGGCGAGCTGACCCGCTTCGAACAAGACGATCCGCGTCGTCGCATCGAGTTCTTTCACCGGCAGATGAACGAGGAAGTCGACAGTCTCGAGTGTTCGGCGCGCTGCCTGACCGATTTTCCCCGCGAAGCCTGGGACTTGCGCATGTCGCTGGCACGTCAATGCGCCGACGAGGCCCGGCATGCACGCATGTTCCGCGGATTCGTCGAGCGCCACGGCGGGCATGTCGGCCAGTTCCCCGTCATCAATTTCCAGTACCGCATCACCACGGTGATCGACAGCCTGATCGGGCGCCTTGCAGTGCAAAACCGCAGTTTCGAAGCAGGCGGCATGGATGCCATCGCCGCCGAGATCGCCTATGCCCGCGAACGCGGCAACACGGCCGAACTCGATCTCTTCGAGGCGCAACTCGCCGACGAGATTTCCCATGTGCGTTTTGCCAACGAACGCATCAACGCAGCCATCCGTGACGATCCGCGCCAGGTGCTGGCCGTGGGTCGGGCGCTGGCCGCGAGCGCCGCGCTGTTCGGCGAGGTGATCGGGGCGAGCGGGGTCGCCGGTGCCACTTACGCGGCCGATCGGCAAGCGCGCCTGGAGGCCGGATTCCGCGGCGACGAGATCGATCTGGCTAGTGCGCTGGCAAACCAGCGTCGTGCGCCAGCGGGCGCCGGAGACTAGCGTGCAGGGCGCCAGCCTCGCCGGTGCCTCCTGCGATGCGATGGCCGCGCGCGAACGCTGGAACGCGGTGGCCGGACTGATGGAGGGGGATCGACAACGCGTGCGCAACCTGCTGGCCCGGTTTCGCGCCGCTGGCGCAAGCCTCGAGTCCGAAGTGCGCGGTTGGAGCATGACCGGCTGCCTGGCCTCAGGGGACCGGATTCGCATTCATTGCGCGGCGCCGGCGATCTGGCGACGGGGCGCGGTCGTCGCGGCCGTGGCGCGCGGCGGATTGGTCGCGCACCGTGTGGCATGGGTTGGACGCACGCGCCGCTCGCGCGGCTGGCTCATCGCGCGCGGCGATGCAACCATGCTGTGCGATGCTCCGGTCGCGGTTGACGACATCGTCGGTCAAGTAACCGGCGTCGATACCGGTTCGGGCTGGCAGGCGGTCCCGCCGCCGCCGCGGCGGCGCAGTCCCGTGCGCGCGGCGCTCGTGCTTGCCGTTTGCGTTGTCGCGCTGGAGCTTCACCCCGGGCTCGCAGGCCGTATTGCGCGCGCGCTATGGCGCTGGAAAGCGCGCCGCGAAGGCGTGTCAATCCCACTCGACCAGGGCGGCTCGTGAGATTGAGATCATGACTCCCATCGCAAAAGACGAACCCGCTCCTTTCGAGACCAAGACCGTGCGTGGCGTGCGCCTGCGCCGCGATCCTGCGCGCGAGGCGTGCTTTTCCGTGGTGCAGTTGCACAAGGACCTGCTCGAGCAGGCCGACAATTCGCCGACGGCCTTGCGCGAACGCCTGCACCGGCACATGAATACCGAGCTGCAGACCCTGGAGATCGCCTCGCAGTCCCTGGCCGACTTCGACCAGGCCCCCTGGGAGTTGCGCATGGAACTGGCCCGCCAGGCCTGGGACGAGGCGCGCCACGTCGCGATGCTGCTGCGACGGCTGCGCGAGGTCGGCGGCCGCAAGGGCGAGTTTCCGATCATGAATTTCGACTGGAGCGTTTCGACCATGGCGTCGACGCTGCCGGCGCGGCTGGCGCTGCAGAACCGGACGCTCGAGGGCGGGGAAATGGACCTGCTGCGGCAACTCATGGTCCTGTGGCGCGAGCTGGGCGATGTCGAGACCGCCGCGATGATGGAAGCGATTCTGGCCGACGAGATCCAGCACGTGCGTTTCGCCAACCGCTGGTTGCGGCGCATGGGGGAAGAGAATCCGCGCTGTCTGCTCGACGTGATAAATGCGATGCGCTTTCTGCGCACGGTGACCGACGCGTTTGCTCCGGCGGCCGGCGAGACCAACGCGCTCGGCGTGGACCTGGTCAGTTATAACCATACGGGAACGCCGCCCAGCGTCGAGGATCGCAGGCTGGCGGAATTCTCCGAAGCCGAGATCATCGCGCTCTTGAAGGAAGAAGGCCTGGGACGGTTCGCGTCGGCGCGGACCAGGCCACCCGCTTAGGCGCACCTCCCGTGCGGGCGGTCTTCGCGGCGGCCTGGGCATTTTCCATCGGCGCCGCAATCATTGTTCACCTGCGTGTCGACGCACTGCGGATGAAGCGAACTCCAGCCGCGGCCGCAAGCGCGGCCTAGGAAAGCCGCGCCGACGCCGGCAGTCCGAACACGCGGTCGAAGGCCCAGGTGAAGGCGAAGGTATAGACGAGGAAGAACAGGTTCAGGGCCAGATTGACCATGAAGGATTCCAGCCAGGTGATCGACAGCCACCAGGCCGCCACCGGCAGCAGCACGGCCATGAATCCGCACTCGAAGCCGACGGCGTGGACGATGCGCCGGCCCAGTCCGCGGCCGCGCTCTGCCCGGCCGGCCTCCCAGCGCTCGAAAAGGCTGTTGTAGCCGAGGTTCCAGACCACCGCGAAAGCAGAAGCGAATACCGACAAAGCGCCTGCCTTGGCCACGCCGACGTCGGACACGCTCAGGAACCCCAGGGTGCCGAACAAGAGCGCAAAGGTTTCGTAAAGGGCGACGTAGGTCACCCGTCGCCGTATTCCGTCAAGTTGCATGAGCAATGCCCGCGATGGGATAAAGTGACCGTCTGCCGCAATCCGGGTCACTTTGAACGCGCAGTATGCCGCAGCCGCGCACCCCGACCCGCACCGTTTACCCAATAAATGAAATCGTTCAAGGACATCAAGCTCTCGATGCTCGACCTGGTCGCCATCCGCGAAGGCAGTGGCGTGAGCGAAGCGCTGCGCATCGCGCTCATGACCGCGCGGCACGCCGAGAAGCTGGGCTTCGCGCGCTACTGGGTTGCCGAACACCACAACCTGCCCGGCATCGCCAGTTCGGCCACCGCGGTACTGGTGGGCCACCTGGCAGGCGGCACGCGCTCCATCCGCGTTGGCTCCGGCGGCATCATGCTGCCCAACCACGCCCCGCTGGTCGTGGCCGAGGCCTTCGGCACCTTAGCCGAGCTGTACCCCGGGCGCATCGACCTGGGCCTGGGCCGCGCCCCGGGAACCGACCAGCTGACCATGCGCGCGCTGCGGCGCGACCGGGTGGAGACCGAAGACGACTTCCCGCGTGAGGTCGCCGAACTGCAGCAGCTGCTGGCCCCGCCGGTGCCCGGGCAGCGCCTGATCGCCATTCCGGGCGCCGGGACCGAGGTGCCGATCTGGCTCTTGGGATCGAGCCTTTTTTCGGCCCAGCTGGCAGCCGAGCGCGGCCTGCCCTACGCCTTTGCATCGCACTTCGCGCCGCGCCTGTTGCTTGCGGCGCTCGACCTGTACCGACGCAAGTTCCAGCCTTCCGCAAAGCTTGCGCAACCCTACGTGATGATCGGCGTGCCGCTGATCGCCGCCCCCGATGACGCCGAGGCCGACTACCTGGCCAGCAGCACCTACCAGCGCATCATGGGCATGCTGACCGGCCGGCGCGGGCGCCTGCAGCCGCCCGTGCAAGGCTTTCTTGAGGGACTCCCGATGGACGCGCGCGCCGCGGTCGCCGACTTTCTGGCTGCCGCGGTGATCGGTGGACCGGACACCGTGCGCAACGGGTTTGCGCAACTGGCTGAAGCGACCCAGGCCGACGAGTTCATGCTGGTCTCGGATATCTTCGACCCGGCGCTGCGCTTGCGTTCCCTCGATATCGCAACAGCCGTGCACGCCGGCTGAGATGCGGCAACCAAGCTAGCTCGCCGGCGTCACGTCGGCGTTGACGCGCGGTACAACCGCCGGCTCTGCATCAGGCTACAGCGTCGGACTCGGAAACTCCCCGCCCATGGCCACCAGGGCCCACGGGCCGCCCTGCGCATCCCACGAAAACGAGATGTGCGCCATGGCCGCGTGGTGGTCGCGGAACATGCGCTGGATCGGGTAGCTGTCGTAGATGCCGTTGGCGCCGGCCAGCGCGTGCAACTGGTCGACTGCCTGGGTGCACAGCCCGACCGCAAAGGCCAGGTTGCGCTTGGCGCGCAGTTTCTCCTCGACGGTCGCCATGCGGCCGGCCAGGGCGATGCGCTGACCGTCTGCACAATCGGCGCGCAGCATCAGGCGGGCGGCGTCGACCTGCGCGCCCGCCGAGGCGACGCGCAATTGCACGGCCTGGAAGTCGCGCATGCGCATGGCCGTATAGGCGGTGCTGCGCGCCTTGATCGAGTCGATGGTCATTTCCACGGCCGCCTGCGCGTTGCCGACAATCGCACCGGCAATGCAATGTCCGCCCCAGGCAGAAATCGGCACGGCGTAGGTCGGATTGTCGTTGACGGCGGCACCCGGGTAGGTCTTGTCGCCGCGCGCCAGGTACATGCACAGCGCGCGATGCTCGGGAACGAAGGCGTCGCGGACCTTGACCGACTTGGAGCCGGTGCCGCGCATGCCCAGCACCTGCCAGTCGTCGATGATCTCGTAGTCGGACGCCGGCACCAGGCACATGCGGTGATCGACGACGCGCTCACCGTCCTTGACCAGGCAGGCCAGCATGTTCCATTCGCTGCCATCCACACCGGAAGAAAAGTTCCAGTGCCCGGAGAGCAGGAAGCCGCCGTCGACCTTTTTCGCACTCCCCTGTGGAAAGGCGATGCCCGAGGCGATCAGCGCGTCGCGGTTGGCGCTCCACACCTCGTTCTGCGCGCGCTCGTCGTAGAGCGCCAGCATCCAGTGGTGAATGCCGAGGTTGCCGACGTTCCAGGCGGTGGACAGACAGCCGCGGCCGACTTCGTAGGACACGTCGAAGACGGCCTCGTAGTCCAGTTCCATGCCGCCCCAGGCGCGCGGCTGGCCCCAGCGCAAAAGGCCCGCGGCATGCAGATCGGCCAGGTTTTCCGGCAACAGCCGCCGCGCGTCCTCCTGACGGCCGGCGCGCTCACGCAGGGCCGGCACCAGGGCGCGCGCGCGGGCGAGCGCCTCTTCCAGGGTGACGCCGGCAAAGCCGGTTTCAAGGTCGCGCGGCGCGTTCACGCCATCTCTTTCACACGCGCCATCTTGGAGTAGTCCTCCGCTTCCCTGATCCACTCCCCGTCGTTCTCGATGCCGAAAAAGTTGAGCTCGATCATGAGGCCGTTCGGATCCTTGACGAAGTACTGGAACAGCTTCGATTCCGGGAAGTAGCGCGGCCGATAGTTCATGCCGAGCTTCTTGAAGCGTTTGGCGAAACCGCCCGGTTCGGTGGCCAGAAAGGCGATGTGATCGACCACGCCAGTCTGGTCGGTGCGCGCATCAGGCGGAGTCCCCAGGTAGTACTGCGCAGGATTGGGGATGTTGTGCGGCCCCATGTGTACCTGGATCTGGCCGTTGACCCCCAGCCAGTAGCCGGGGAACGGAAAGTCCGGGCGGTCCATGACCTGGAAACCGAGGACATCGACATAAAAGTCCTTGGTTTCCTCCAGGTTGTTGGCGCGAACAAAATAATGGTTGATTTCGGTGACAGGCATGGCGCGCTCCGCGATGGAAAAAGACGGGTTGAAAAGGGCGTCGAAGGGTTATCCTAGCATCCGCAACAAGGTGAGGGAAAGTGCCGGATGGCCGCGCTGACTTGTCAGGTTCTGGTCGCCGGGGGCGGCATCGGCGGCTGTGTCGCGGCACTGGCCGCGGCACGCTCCGGGGCGCGCACGGTGCTCATCGAGCGCCTGGCCTTTCTCGGCGGCAGCGCGACGGCGGCGGCTGTGGGGCAGTTCGTCGGCTGGGAAACGGCGAGTGGCCGGCGTGTGGTGGCCGGCATCGCCGAGGAGATCGTTGAGGCGCTGGTGGCGCGCGGCGCCTCCCCGGGGCATGCCCACTTTGTCATGTCCACCGGGCACCGCATGGATCGCGTCAGCTACGACCCCGAGGTGCTCAAGGGTGTGCTCGACGACCTCCTGGCCGCGGCCGGCGTGGAGGTGCTCTTTCACGCCCAGTTCATCAGCCTCACCCGCGTCGACACGCGCATCACGCACTGCAGCGTGGTGGCGCGCGGTACGAATATCACCATCGAACCGCAGGTTGCGGTGGACGCCTCGGGCGACCTGGAGCTTCTGGCCGCGGCCGGCGCGACCTTCCTGCCGCTGGAACCCGGCGAAACCATGCAACCGGCCACGACCATGTTTCGCTTCGGGCCGATCGATTACGCGGTCTTCGACGCGCTCACCGGACCGCAACTCAAGGCGCTATGCGATGAAGGCGTGGCCGCGGGTGCGCTGCCGCGCGCTGCCCTGCACCAGAGCCGGGTGCCGGGCGGCGACGAAGGCTGGTTCAACGTCGGTCGCGTTGCGGTGGACTCCACCGACCCGTTCGCGCTCTCGCGCGCCGAGGCGGAGGGCCGCCGCCAGGCCTACGCCGCCGCCGCGTTCATTACACGCGCGGTACCGGGTTGTTCGCGCGGACGCCTGACCGCGCTGGCGCCGCAGCTGGGCATCCGCGAATCGCGCCGGGTATGCGGCCACTATGTGCTGAGTGCCGACGACGTGCGGCGCGGCGCGGCCTTCAGCGATGCCGTAGCGGCCGGCGCCTACCCGATCGACATCCATCCCGCCCAGGGGACAGGCCTTACGTTCGAGACCCTGGGTGAGGATCATTCCTACGCGATCCCGCTGCGCTGCCTGATCCCGCGCGGAATCGACAATGCGTTTGTCGCCGGGCGCGGCATATCGGCCAGCCATACCGCACACGCCGCGACGCGCGTCATGCCCGGTACCATGGCGATCGCGCAGGCTGCCGGCACCGCGGCGGCGTGGCTGGCGCGGCACGGCGGGCGGGCCTGCGACCTGCCGGCAGAAGAACTGCGCCGCGCGCTGGCGGCGTCCGGCGCGCTGGTGCCGTGAAACGAACAACCACGATCACTCTGACATCACCGGAGGTTTCCCACATGCATACCCCACCTTCCGTCGCGCGACGCAAAGCACTCCTGGCTGGCGCCGCCACCCTCCTGCCACTGCACGCGCGCGGCAGCGACACCTGGCCGGCACGGCCGCTACGCATCATCGTGCCGTTCGCACCTGGCGGCCCGGCCGACGGATCGGCGCGCGTGCTGGCCGAAGCCATGGCACCGCAACTGGGCCAGAACATCGTGGTCGAGAACCGCCCCGGCGCCGCCGGCATGATCGGCATCACCGCCGCGGCGCAGGCCCGTGACGCGCACACGCTCCTGATGG
>JBJXGS010000065.1:0-26230 GCA_046160545.1 Burkholderiales bacterium | reverse complement strand
AGCGCGTTCTTCAATCGCGACTGGCACCAGATATGGGGTTACTCGATGGGCGCCGCCGACGCGCTGCGCGTGGGACTGGGAGCGCTCTCACTTTCCGCCGCCGCGCCCCTGGTTTTGGCCGCCGTCATGCAGCGCCTGGCACACATGTACCGCGAGCATCCCGACTACGCCGCAGCGTTTCGTGTCGCAGTGCACGCCGCACGGCCGCTGTGGCTGGCTGGCCTGACGCTGTTCCTGATGCCAATGTTCGTCGTCGGCATGCTGGCTGCCCTACTCTCGCTTTCGCAGTGCGGCGCCGGGGCCTGCGCGCTGCTGGGCATCAAGCCGGACGAGAGTACGGAGTTCATCGGAATATCTGTTTTGGTGTTTGCGATCGTGCTGTCGCTGGGCGGGATGATGGTGTCTTCGCTGGGGTTGTTGTGAACGAAAGGTGCCTGCGGTATAGACTCACGCGGGGCAGAATACCTGCAGTCAGGCATGCAACCTGCGGCCCGGCCACGCATGCGGCCACCTTTACCCGGACAGACCACGGAGCACTCGACAATGGCAACCCACGCAACCGGCGACGGCGGCATTCCTCCACGTGACGCGGCAGCGCGCGGCTTGAAGCGCATCATGACCTTAGGCGGTGCCTACGGCACGCGCAACTACACGGTCAAGGATTTGCGCGACGTGAAGGGCAAGCGGGTGTTGACCGAGACCCTGCCGTTTTCGCCGGAAGAGGCGGCCGCGGCGGAGGCGGCCGGCATCGACACCATGAAGGTGCGCTTCGACCCCAAGCGCCCGGAGCTGGCGGCCACGATCAGGCGTGCCGCGCCCAACACCTTCATGTCCTTCTCGGTACCGCTGGTGGCCGCTGCCACCGTAGATGAGGCGGTGCGCATCGGCTACCAGGCCATGGAACTGGGGGCGGACGGCATCATGCGCCAGTGGTCGCCGCGCTTCGTGGCAGCGGCTACCGAAGCCGGCATCCCCATCGAAGGCCACGCCGGGCTGGTGCCGCGCCGCAGCACCTGGACCGGCGGGCTGCGCGCGGTGGGCAAGACGCTGGACGAAGCCCTGTGGGTCTATGACGAGATCAAGAAGCTCGAAGCCGCCGGCGCCTGGGCGGTCGAGGTCGAGGTGATCCCCGCCGAGCTCCTGGCCCAGATCAGCAAGCGCACCACCCTCCTCACCTCGTCGATCGGCGCGGGCGGCGGCGGTGACATCCAGTTCCTGTTCGCCGATGACATCCTGGGCAACAACGGCCCGCCCTACCCGCGCCACACCAAGCAGTACCGCGACCTGTACAAGATGAAGCAGGAGATGCAGGCCGAACGCGTGGCTGCCTTCAAGGAATTCATTACCGATGTGCGCAACGGCGGATTCCCAGGTACCGAGCACATCGTCAAGGCGCCGCCGGGCCTCATCGACGGGTTCCTGGAAAAACTGGAAGGAAAGCGCTGAGGCGTAACCAGGCCGGCTGTTGGAGCATCTCCGGCGGCAGCGCCTTACGCGGCCTCGACGAACTCCCTGGGCGTCATCACCCGCGCGCGCATTCCCGGCGCGCGCAGCAGCAATTTATCGCCCGTCACCAGCACCAGGTCGGGGCGGGCAGCCAGCAAGTCCCACAACAATTGGTCGCCTGGGTCGGGCGCCAGCGGCGCCACGGCAGGCGCCAGCAGGATCGCGTGCGCGGCAATGTCCGTCACCAGCGCCTCGACCTCCGCCGCCCGCAGGCCGTGCAGCTTGCGCAACGCGGGCCTTTCCAGGACCAGAAGGTACTTAGCGAGCAGCGCCTCCGAGACAACGAACGGAAAAGCCGCCGCCAGCATCCCATCCAGAACCCGGGCCACTGGCGAATTCGCGTCGCCGGTCAGGAGTCCGGCTACGACCACGTTGGTGTCGACGACGACCGGCCCGCGGCTCACAGGCCCATCCGCACGCCATCGTGGTGCGGTTCGTCGCCAGGCTCGGGGTGGCGACGCACGATTCTCATGCCCTGCGCCGCACTGCGCGCACCTGCTCGCTGGCCACGGCCATGGCCTCGTCGCCCGTGAGGCGGCTGCGCGCGCGGGCCCGGCGCACCAGTGCCTGGGCGTCTTCGCGCGACTTGATGCCGTAGAACTCCAGGCTCTCCTCGATCAGCTGGCCGATGGTCTTGGCGCGCTGCGCCGAGGCCTCCTTGAGCGCCTTGTAACGGGCTTCGGAAAGGGTGATGGTCAAACGGCTCATGGCGGACTCACATTGGTGAGAAAGCACCAATATGTTACCGCATCATAGCCGGTATCCTCGGTACGTCTGCCCACGCGCCTCCGCGCCGAAACGCCGTGTCCGCGTACTTCCCCGTTCGGCCAACAGCCCCCTGTGTTTTCCGGTGGCTTGCAACTGCGCTTGATAGAGTCTTCGGGTTCAAGTATCGAAGCCAGTTGATTTCTACCTCATGGCGGCGGGGTGCTATGAACGCGGTGTTGGCGGTCCAGGAGGCTTTTTCGCGGTGAAGTGCGTAATGTTTCATTTATTCGTTACATATTTACAAGTAACGCTTTTATGGAACATAATGTCGTTCCATGGCAGCCCAACCACACCACGCTGATCGCCTCCTGCAACTTGCCAGGCAGAGGGGCCTGCTGCGCCCGAGTGATCTGGCCGAACTCGGGATACCCCGCGTTTACCTTTCACGCCTCTCGGCCAGCGGCATGCTCGCCAAAGCCGGCCGCGGCCTATACAAGCTTGCCGATGCCTCCCTCTCGGAGAATGAGACTCTGGCCATGGTGGCTGCGCGGGCGCCGCAAGCCGTCTTCTGCCTGCTCACGGCCCTGCAATTCCACGGCCTCACCACACAGCTTCCCCGGCAGGTCTGGATCGCCCTGCCGAAGGGAAGTCACACCCCGAAGATGGAGTACCCGCCGATCAAGCTCATCCAGTACGGCGGCGACGCGTTCACGCAAGGCGTGGAAACGCATCGCATCGACCAACTCGGTATCAGGATTTACAGCGTTGCCAAGACGGTTGCTGATTGCTTCAAGCATAGAAACAAGATCGGGCTCGACGTGGCGCTGGAAGCGCTTAAGGATGCGCGAGCGCAAAAAAAGACCACGGCTGACGATCTCTGGCGTTTCGGCAAGATCTGTCGCGTCGCCAACGTCATGCGCCCTTACCTCGAAGCCACCGAATGACCAGAGACCTCGCCGCATCGGTACGCGCACGCCTGCTGGCCATTGCAAAGTCCGAAAGATCGAACTTCAACCAGCTGCTGGTCCGATACGCCCTGGAGCGATTCCTGTACCGCTTGAGCACGTCTGCGCACGCCGACCGCTTTGTTCTCAAGGGTGCCCTGCTGTTCACGCTATGGTATGACATGCCGCACCGGCCGACGCGAGACGCAGACCTGCTGGGGTTTGGGCCAAGCGACCTGCGTTCCATCGGCGAAACGTTCCGTGATGTCGCCTCCATCAGCGTGGATGACGGCATCACTTTCGATCCCGAAAGCGTCACGGCCGAAGACATCCGCAAGGATGCCGGCTACGCGGGTGCCCGGGTCGTCATTAGCGGCGAACTCGCCACGGCTCGCTGCAGGACGCAGTTCGACATCGGCTTTGGTGACGCGGTTACCCCAGGCCCGGTTCCGTCCAGGTACCCGGTACTGCTTGAGGATTTTCCGGCGCCGCACTTGCGGACCTATCCGGTCTACACCGTCATCGCCGAAAAGCTGCACGCCATCGCCCTGCTCGGCATGACCAATAGCCGGATCAAGGACTACCTCGATCTGTGCGTCATGCTGGATCGCGAGTCGCTGAATACGCAAACGCTGGCGCAAGCCATTTCGGCAACATTCAGCCGACGCGGCACCGCGATACCCGCAGGCTTGCCGATGGGGCTGTCCGATGAATTTGCAGCGGATCCGTCGAGGCAAGCGTTGTGGGCAGCGTTCGTGAAAAAGAACGACCTCGCGATGATTCCACTTGCCGATGTCGTCACGCGTATCCGCTCTGCGCTCGCGCCGGCGATCGGCGTTGCTGCGCGCGCACCAAAGGCCTAACGCGGCCATTGTTCGATACCCGCCGGAAGACAAGAAGACCGGCGCAACGCCAGCTCGCGACGAACCAGCGCACCTGCTCGGGAGCCTTGGTCATGCGCGCGATGAGCGCAGCAAGCTGCTAGAGCATCTCCAGCCGTCGCGCCTTGCGCGGCGGGGGAAAGAGGCGGTCCAGCGCGGCCAGCTGCGCATGATCCAGGACGATCTCGCGCGCCGCGGCGTTCTCGCGCAGGCGCGTGCGCCTGCCGGTCTTGGGAATGACGATCACGTCGTCGCGCCGCATCAGCCAAGCCAGCGCGGCCTGCGCCGGGGTCATCGCGTGCTCGCGCGCAAACGCCACCAGGCCCGCATGGTCCAGCAGCGCGGCCTGCTCGATCGGCGAGTAGGCCATCACCGGGATGCGCCGCTCCGCCAGCCAGGGCAGCAGGTCCCACTCCGGTCCGCGGCGCGTCAGGTTGTAGAGAATCTGGTTGGTCGCGACCGACTTGCCGCCGGCGGTGGCCCACCACTCGCGCATGTCGCGTGTGTCCAGGTTGGAGACGCCGAAGTGGCGGATCTTGCCGGCTGCCTTCAGGTCCTCGAAACCGGCGATGGTTTCAGCCAAGGGCACGCTGCCGCGCCAGTGCAGCAGGTACAGGTCGATGCGGTCGGTGCCCAGGCGCGCAAGGCTGCGCTCGCAGGCGGCGATGACGCCGCGGCGCGACGCGTTGTGCGGATAGACCTTGCTGACGAGAAAGGCCGCGTCCCGGCGCCCGGCGATGGCCTTACCGACCAGTTCCTCGGCCGCACCCTCGCCGTACATCTCGGCGGTGTCGATCAGCGAGAGCCTCAGGTCCAGGCCTTCCTGCAACGTGGCGATTTCCTCGCTGCGAGTACTGGCGTCGTCGCCGATGTGCCAGGTGCCCTGGCCCAATACGGGCACGCGCTCGCCGCCGGGGAGCGTGACCTGCTTCATGGGTTAGGGACCATCGAACACCACGGTGACAGGATGACGGGCATGCGCCATGCGATGGCGCGAGGCGTAGCTGCGCCTGCGCGCACCTTCAGGCCGCCCGTTTGAGCGCCTCCGGATACGGATAAATCATGTTGAGCGCCCGGCTGCTGCCGTCCGCCTGCACCAGGCGCACATGCTCGCGGGTGAATTCGCGCGCGTGGGTCAGCCCGCATGAATGGGCGATCATGTCGATCTCCTTGTTCATGTTCTTGCAGTAGTTGGCCACGCGCACGACCTTGTCCTCGACCACCAGGCCGCGCTGCAGGCGCGGGTTGTGGGTGGTGATGCCGGTCGGGCAGGTGTTCTGGTGGCAGCGCAGCGCCTGGATGCAGCCCAGCGAGAACATGAAGCCGCGCGCGGAGTTGATGAAGTCCGCACCGGCGCACAGCGCCCAGGCCGCGCGCGCCGAGGTGACGATCTTGCCCGAGCCGACCAGGCGTATGCGGCCCTTGAGCCCGGCCTGCATGAGCGAGTCGGCAACGCGCGGCAGCGCCTCGTCGATCGACAGGCCGACGTGATCGGCCAGGGCCTGCGGCGCGGCACCGGTGCCGCCCTCGCCGCCGTCGATGACCAGGAAGTCAGGTGCCATGGCCAGCCCGCGTCGGTTGATCGTGTCGCACAGCTCGTTGATGAAGTGCCAGCCGCCGATCGCGGTCTTGATGCCGACCGGCTTGCCGGTGATGTCACGGATGCGCGCGATGCTGTCGACTAGCTCGTCGATGGTGGCGATGTCGCGGTGCCGGTTCGGGCTGATCGAGTCCTGCCCCACCGGAATGCCGCGCACCTGGGCGATGATGGGGGTGACCTTGGCGCCGGGCAAAACGCCCCCCTTGCCGGGCTTGGCCCCCTGCGAGAGCTTGATCTCGAAGGCGCGCACCTGTTCGTGCGCGGCGATCTCGCGCAGTTTCGCCGGCGAGAGGTTGCCGTTCTCATCACGCACCCCGTATTTCGCGGTGCCGATCTGCATGATGATGTCGCAGCCGCCCTCCAGATGAAACGGCGAAAGCCCGCCTTCGCCGGTGTCCATCCAGCAGCCGGCCTCCCTGGCGCCGCGCGACAGGGCGCGCACCGCCGGCTCCGAGATGGCGCCGAAACTCATCCCGGAGAGGTTGAAGACCGAATTCGCGGTAAAGGGTTTGGCGGCGTAGCCCGCGCCGATCACAAGCGACGGCGTCGGCGCACGCTCTTCCTCCAGCACCGGAAAGCCGGCATTGACAAAGATCAGCGCACCGGGCATGTGCAAGTCGTAGGTCGAACCGAAGCCGACCATGCCGCCCTCATTCTTGGCCAGGCGATAGACCCACGAGCGCGTGGCGCGATTAAAGGGCATCTCGTCACGGTCGCCCATGAAGAAGTACTGGCGAAAGTACTCACCCAGCTCTTCGAAGTAGTAGCGCAGGTGCCCGACGACCGGATAGTTGCGCAGGATCGTGTGCTGCTTTTGCGTGACGTCGCGCACGAACAGGAAGATCAGGGCTGCGGCGATCACGAAGGCGGCAAGAATGCCGAATCCGTAGGCCGCCATGCCAAACGCGTGTTCCATCGCGCCTCCTTTGCCGATGTTGCTACGAGCGGCGCGTGGATTCCGCCGCCGCCGCAGTGTATGCGATGCGTGCGCCGCAGCATGGCGCGAGTTGGCGGGGCTTCGCCGGCCTGATCACGGCGTCGGTGTCGGATAATGCCGCCATGCGCCCGCCCGAAATCGACGCCGTCATCCTCGACCTGGACGACACACTCTGGCCGATCGCCCCGGTCATCGACCGTGCCGAGGCCGCGCTGGCGGACTGGGTGCGCGAACACGCGCCTGCGGTCGGCGCCATCTGGGACATCAACACCCTGCGCCTGATGCGCGCCAGCATCCTGGCCGAGCGGCCGGAACTGCGCAACGACGTGCTGGCGCTGCGCCGCGGCACCATCGCGGCGGTTTTCGCTGAAGCCGGCGCGCCGGCCGCGCTGGCCGAAGACGCGTTCGGGTTTTTTCGCGCCCAGCGTCAGAACGTGCGTTTCTACCCGGACGCGCTGCCGGCGCTGGACCGCCTGGCGCAGCGCTTCCGCCTGGGTGTCATCTCCAACGGCTTCGCCGATCTCAGGACCATCGGCATCGACGCGCGCTTCGACGCCGTGGTCTCGGCGCACGAGGTGGGCGCCGCCAAGCCGGACGCGCGCATCTTCGCTGCCTGCGCCGAGCGCATGGGCCTGGACCCCGCGGCCATGCTGTACGCGGGCGACGACCCGGGCAACGACGTTCTCGCACCCAAGGCCGTGGGACTGCATGCGGCCTGGATCAATCGCCACGGCCGCTCCTGGCCCGATGAACACCCTCTGCCGACTGGAGATGTGCCGGAATTCCCGGACCTGACCGCGCTGGCCGACTGGCTCACCCTGGACACGCACACATGAAGCAGACCATGCGCATCGGCTGCGGCGCCGGCTTCCAGGGCGACCGCTTCGAGCCCGCAGTGCTGCTGGCGGCACAGGGCGGGCTGGACTGGCTGATGCTGGAGTGCCTGGCCGAACGCACCATCGCCCTGGCGACCCTGGCGCGCATGCGCGACCCCGAGGCCGGGTACGACGCGCTGCTCGAGCGCCGGCTCGCTACCCTCCTGCCCGAACTCAAGAAAAACGGCGTGCGCCTCATCACCAACATGGGTGCGGCCAATCCGCTGGCCGCCGGCCGGCGTACCCTGGCATTGGCGCGCGAACTGGGGCTGAAGATGCGCGTGGCTGTCGTCACCGGGGATGAGGTCTCGGGACATCTGCACCCGGGCATTCCGGTCATGGAGTCCGGCCGCCCGGTGACCGAGGTCGAGGACATCGTCAGCGCCAACGCCTACCTGGGAGCCGAGGCGCTGCTGCCCGCCATTGACACCGGGGCCGACATCATTATTGGCGGGCGCATCGCCGACCCGTCCCTGGCGGTGGCGCCGATCGCGCACCACTTCGGCTGGCGCCTTGACGACTGGCAGCGCCTGGGCGCCGCCACCGTGGTCGGCCATCTGCTCGAATGCGCGGGACAGGTGACCGGCGGCTACTTTGCCGACCCGGGCAAGAAGGACGTGCCCGGGGTGGCGCACCTGGGCTTTCCGTTTGCCGCGGTCGACGCCGACGGTTCGGCCCTGATCAGCAAGGTGCCGGGTACCGGCGGGCTCGTCTCCGCCCAGACTGTCAAGGAACAGCTGCTCTACGAGGTCACCGACCCGTCGGCCTACATCACTCCGGACGTCATCGCCGACTTCACCGGCGTGCGCATCACCGACCTGGGGGACGATCGCGTGCACGTGACCGGCGGCCGCGGGCGCGCGCGCACCCCCACCTACAAGGCCAGCGTGGGTTACCGCGCGGGCTGGCTGGGCGAAGGCGAGATCTCCTACGCCGGCCCGAACGCACGCGCCCGCGCAGAGCTGGCCGCCACGATCATTCGCGAGCGCGTCGGCGAGGAACTGCCGGCCACCCGCTACGACCTGGTCGGCATCAACTCCGTGCACCGTTCCGATTTCGGCGCCGACATCGAGCCCTACGAGGTGCGCATGCGGGTCGCCGGGCTGTACGCGACGCGCGCCGAGGCTGAACGCCTGGGCATGGAGGTCGAGGCGCTGGGCACCAACGGCCCGGCCGGCGGCGGCGGTTTCCGGCGCAGCGCCACCGAGCGCATCGGCGTGGTCTCGGCACTGATCCCGCGCGACATCGTGCGCACCCAGGTCACGGTCTTCGGGGCGAGCGTCGATGATCGCGCCACGGCCGGCACGCGCGCATGAAACTGCACGAACTGGCCCACGCGCGCGCCGGCGACAAGGGCGATACGACCACCCTGTCGCTGATCCCCTATCGTGACGAGCACTACGCGCACCTCGTTGGCGAAGTCACGGCCGAACGCGTCGCCGCGCACTTTGACGGACTCATCACCGGCGCCGTGAGGCGCCACGAAGTTCCCGGTCTGCCGGCCCTGTGCTTCACGCTGGAAGGCGCGCTCCTGGGTGGAGTCACGATCTCTCCCGGCGTCGACCCACACGGCAAGTCCTTGAGCTTCGCACTCCTGGCCATGGACATCGCGCCGCCTGCCTGAGCCCTGCCCGGCTACACTCTTCGCCTTCGATCAACAAAGGAAACAGCATGTCCATCAACACAGTGTCGCGCCTCGTCGCCCTGACCATCGCCCTGGCCGCAACATTCGGCGCGCCGGCACACGCGCAGGACAAACCTGCAGCAGCCGCCCCCGGCACCTACGAGCCGCGCTCGGGCCAGGAAGGCAAGGACGTGGTCTGGGTACCGACCCCGCAGGCGGTCGTCGACAAGATGCTGGAGGTCGCGCGCGTCGGCCCGCGCGACTTCGTCATGGATCTCGGCTCGGGTGACGGGCGCACCGTGATCACTGCCGCCAAGCTCGGCGCGCGCGCCATCGGTGTGGAATACAACCCGGACATGGTCACCCTGTCGCAGCGCAATGCCGAGAAGGCAGGCGTGTCGGCCAAAGCCACATTCATGAAGGCGGACCTTTTCGAGACCAGCTTCGCCAAAGCCAGCGTCATCACCATGTTCCTCCTGCCCGACATCAACCTGAAGCTGCGCCCGAAGATTCTTTCGTTGAAGCCCGGCACGCGCATCGTCTCCAACACTTTCACGATGGGTGAATGGGAGCCCGACCTCAAGGTGGACCTGGCCGGCCAACCCGGGTGCGACAACTCCTATTGCACGGTACTGCACTGGGTGGTGCCGCGCCGTGTCGCTGGTACCTACACGACCGCGCACGGCGAGGTGACCTTGAAGCAGACCTTCCAGAAGATCGAGGGCACGCTCAAGACCGCGTCGGAGACCCTCGTGATCGAAGGGCGCGTGCGCGGCGAGAGCATCGAATTCGCAGCCGGCGGCAAACGCTATCGTGGCGCGCTCAAGGGCAAATCCCTGGAATTGCAGACCGCGGGCGGCTAAGCCCGTGCGCCACCAAGCCTAGCGCATGCCGCAGCGCGCGCTAGGCTCCTTACGCCGCCCGCGGACGCTTGAGCCAGGCCTCCGCCAGGCGCACCCAATAGGTCGCGCCGAGCGGGATCAACTCGTCGTTGAAGTCATAGTTGGGGTTGTGCAGGTTGCACGGGCCCAGTCCGTGGCCGGCGGAACGGTGCGAACCGTCGCCGTTGCCGATAAAGCAATAGTTGCCGGGCTTGGCCTCCAGCATGAAGGCAAAGTCCTCCGCGCCCATGGTCGGCTCCTGCGGCTGCACATTGTCAGCACCGACGATGGAACACATGACCTCGCGCGCGAAGTCGGTTTCGGCGACGTGGTTGATGGTCGGCGGATAGTTGCGCACAAAGCTGAAGTCGCACTCGGCGTTGAAAGCGGCGGCGGTGTGACGCGCGATGTCGCCCATGCGCTTCTCGATCAAGTCCAGGGTCTGGTTGGTGAAGGTGCGCACCGTGCCCTCGAGGGTCGCTGAATCCGGGATCACGTTGGTGGCTTCGCCGGCGTGGATCATGGTCACCGAGATGACGCCGGCCTCGACCGGCTTCTTGTTGCGACTGATGATGGTCTGGAAGGCCTGCACCATCTGGCAGGCCACCGGCACCGGGTCGACGCCGTTGTGCGGCAGCGCGGCATGGCTGCCGCGGCCACGGATGACGATGCGGAATTCGCTCGACGAGGCCATGACCGGCCCTGCCGAGACCGCGAAGCGGCCGACCTCCATGCCCGGCCAGTTGTGCATGCCGAATACAGCCTCCATCGGAAACTTGGTAAACAGGCCGTCCTTGATCATTTCGCGCGCCCCGCCGCCGCCCTCCTCGGCGGGCTGGAAGATCAGGTAGACCGTGCCGTCGAAGTCACGCTGCTTCGCAAAATGTTTGGCTGCCGCCAGCAGCATCGAAATGTGGCCGTCGTGGCCGCAGGCGTGCATGCGTCCCGGGTGCGTGGAAGCGTGCGCGAAGGTGTTGTGCTCGCTCATGGGCAGCGCGTCGATGTCGGCGCGCAGACCCACCGCGCGCGTGCTCGTTCCGTTGCTCACGATGCCTACCACCCCGGTGGTGCCGAGCCCGCGATGAACCGGAATGCCCCATTCGGTGAGCTTGGCCGCGATCACATCCGCGGTGCGCTTTTCCTCAAAGCAGAGCTCAGGATGCGCGTGGATGTCGCGACGCACTGCTTGCAGTTCGGCACTGGCGCCGACGATGGAATCGATGATGTTCATGGTCAACCTCGCGTTTCAAGGTGGCAGGATGGCAAGATTATGCGCGGCCGGAGCCGGTACGCCAATGAGTCGCCCGCCCGGCCCTTCCGGCACCGGCGGCCCCAGCTCGATGCGCGCCGCGGGCGAGGCAGCGAGGGCGCGGAAGACCACTGTGACGACCGCGCCCACACCCGTGGCGCCCCCTTCGTCGGCGCGCGCGATACTGGCCACCACCTGCCCGGCAGAACTGTCGATGCGGCTCGAAAAATTGGTCCGCCCGCCCCCCTGCCTGAGGAACGGCCCTTCGCTGACCGAGACCGCCTCGAGGAGCTTGCTGTCGTAGTTGAAAAAGACAGGAAAGCTCGCGATCGGCTCTGCTGACTGCATCGCGACCTGCATGGTGAAGGTGCCACCCACGCGCACCTGCGCCGGCCCTTGCAGGGTCACGGTGGGGCGCAGTCCTGCAGCCGGCTGCGCCGCGCCCGGTGCCCCGGCAACGGCGGCCGGCGCGACGCCGGCGAGCGGCGGCAGTGGTGCGTCGAAAGTACGGCCGCGCAGGCTGGATTCGGTGCCGAATGCAAATTCGGCATCGCCGGGCAGCGCACGGCGCGCGCTGCGGATCACGCGCGGTGTGATCGACAGGACGATCTCGGTCTTGTCGTTCTGGTCGCGTTGCCCGCCGAACAGGCGCCCGAGGATGGGAATGTCGCCCAGGAACGGCACCCGGTTGGAGTCGGCCCGATCCTCATCGCGTATCAGTCCGGCCAGCACCTGGTTTTCACCCGACTTCAGGCGCAGCACTGCGGTCGCATTGCGGGTGCTGATCTGGAAGGCCTGCGTGCCGCTGCGGGTCGTCACCGCGTTGGCCGTGCTGCTCACTTCCAGCGCGACTCGCATGCTGACCTCGTCATCGGGATGGATGGTGGGTTCGACGTCGAGTTTCAGCCCGACGTCGATGTACTGGATGGATTCGGCCACAAAGCCGGTCGCAGTCGAGGTTGTCGTGATGTTGGGTACGCGGTCGCCGACGACGATGCGTGCCTTCTCGCGGTTGCGCGCGCGAATGCGCGGATTGGCGAGGATGGTCACATCGGTGATGCCGCGCCCGGCGGCGATGGTAGTCGCCCCGATGGTCGCACCCAGGGTTGCACCGCTGATGTTGCGCAACTGGTTGACTGTGATCGGCGCGCCGGCGGCGGTTGCCAGTGGCGCCAGCGCCAGCGATCCCGGCCAGGTGATGCCAAGGTCGAGGAGGCGATTGCGCCTGATCTCCAGCACCTCGACTTCGAGCATCACCTCGGGCTCGGGCTGGTCGTGCAAGGCGACCAAGCGCTCCGCGATCGCCAGCGCCTCCGGGGTGTCGCGCATGACGATCATGTTCTGGCGCTCGTCGACGGCGATGTCGCGCGTGCGCACGATGGTGCGGATCGTGTTGACGACCTGACGCGCATCGGCGGTGGCCAGGAAGAACACGCGGCCCGCCAGGACCTGGTACTCGCGCGCCTTGGCAGGCGTATTCGGGTAGATGAGTATGGATTGCGCGTCGAGCACGCGGTACTCCAGCTGCGTGGTCAGCATCAGGTTGCGCAGGATGGACTCGATACCGGCGTCACGCACCGCAATGCTGGCCCTGAGGTCGGCGCGCACATCGCGGTCGAGCACGAAATTGAGGTTGGAGGTGCGCGAGAGGATTTCGAAGATCTGGCGAATCGGCGCGTCGCGGAACTCGAGCGTGATCGGCTTCTTCAGCGCGGCCGCGAGTTCCGGCTCCAGCGGCGCGCGGGTCAGGCTTGCCTCCGCCTCGCGCGCGAGCCGGGCCGCTTCGAGGTGCCCCGGGTCGAGCGCAAGCACCTCGCGCAGACGGCGCAGGGCGCCGGCGGCGTCGCCGGCATTCAGGCGCGCCTGCGCGTCGGCCAGTGCCTCGCGCGAATGCGCCTGCCGCTGCAGGCGCTCCAGTCCCTCACGGGCGCGCACGTTGTCGGGCTCGGCTGCAAAGACCCGTCGATACCAGTTTTCTGCGGCCAGAGTATCGCCCGCTGCGAACGCGCGCTCGGCAGCGTTGAGCCAGTCATAGACCGCCCGCTCGCGTGCAACCACCATCGCGCTGCGATAGCGGGCGTTGTTTGGTTCGGCGCGCAGCGCTTGCGCGAGGCGCTGCATGCCCTCTTCAAAATGCCCTTGCGCAACCAGGGCCTCGCCCTCGCGGTGCGCCTGCGGCGCGGCGCAGCCGACCAACGCAATGACCGCCAGGCAGAAAAGGCGGCGCACGCCGCCGAACCTCGCCGCGCTCATTTGCTCTCTCCGGTCGGGCCAGCGGGGCTGGTGCCCGGAGTGCCAGATCCTGTGCCTGGAGTGCCAAAGCCCGTACCCGGAGTGCCTGGGCCAATGCCAGGAGCAACCGGGACCGCGCCGGGAGCACCTGGCGCAGTCGGGCCGACCGGCGCAGTCGGGCCTGCATCCCCGGCGCGCGGCGCGCCTCCTGCCGCGCCGGCCGGCTGCACGGCGGACGGAGCAAAGACGAATTGCCAGTCGCGGTACGAGGACTTGCCCTCGAATTCCTTCCAATCCTCGGGGAAATTCGCCTGCTTGATCGGCGTATCGCGCGACAGGCTGTGCACGCCCATGATGCCGCCGTCAGGTGCACGCACGATGCCCCATTCGGGTCGGCCGGTGAGCGGATCCGGATAGACACGCCGCAGATGGCGCTTCACCCCGGGATCGCGCGGATCCTTGAGCAGTTCGTCGAAGTCGCGCGGGTAGCGGCGCAGTCCCTGGGCGGTCTGATGGAAGCTGGCGATGGCAGCGCGAAACTCCATGCCGACGAACAGCAGTTCCTCCTCGACCATGCGGCGCTGCGCGCTGGCACCAAACGACAGCGCAGACGCGCTTGCCCCGGCGATGACCGCCACCAGGATCAGAAGACCCACGTAGGTAAAGCCGCCGGCGCGGCGCGCCCTACAGGTCGGTGAACAGGCGGCCGTCACGCGCGCTCCCTGGTGCCGAACTGCGGATGTCGAAGACCTGGCCGCGCGTCTCGGCGGGCGGCGGAACGATGGTCCAGTTCTGGTTGCTGTCGCTGACCGGATCATGCGGCACTCCGCTCAGGTAGCGGCGCTCGACCAATTCGCCCAGGCTGTCGGGATAGCGGCCGGTATCGGAATAAAACCTGGCGATCACCTCACGCGTGATGCGCAGGTTCTCGCGCAGCACCGCCTCCTTGGACGAATCCACCGCCGGCCCGCTGCGCACCACCGCGAGTGTGAGCAGCGTCGCCACGATCGCCAGGACGACCAGCAGCTCGACCAAGGTGAAGCCGCGCTTACCACTGCGCATACGGCACTCCGTTGAGTCCGACGCGCTGTGAGCGCGAGGCGACGTCGTAGACGTCATCACCCTCCTTGGGCTCGAGCGGCCCGCTGGCATAGCTTCGCTTGGCCCAGGTCGCAGCGCTGTCGGTCGCCGGCAGCGGCGACATCGGGTCACCCGGCAGGCGGCGCAGGAAGTAAATCTTGCGCCGGCGCGGGTCGCGTTGGTCGTCGACGCCCTCGACGAGCATTGCAAGCGTCGGCGGATAGCCGGTTGCGTTGGCGGTGCGCGCGATGCGGCCTTCATCGAAGGCACGCTTGTAGGCGTCGATCGCGCTGCGGATTTCGCGTAGCGCCAGGCGCAGCTCCTGTTCGCGCTGCCGCTGCACGGTCGTCTCGGCGACCGGCAGGACCGCCGCCGCCAGCACGGCCAGGATGGCCAGTGTCACCACCAGCTCGATGAGCGTGAAACCGCGTGACGGGCCGACATGGGCGAGGCGCACTGGCTGCATGACTCACGGCCCGATCTGGATCGCAAACGGTGCCGGCGGCGCCACCGCCGGCGACCGGCCACCTTCACCCACCGGAGCCACGGTCAGGAGCCTGACGCCAGCCGGGCCCGGGGCGATGGCGCGAAAGGTGACCCGGACAAGCGTACCGGAGCCGCGAGCGGACCCGGCTCCGGTGCGCGCGACAGTCCCGAAGATCTGCCCGGCGCCGCGATCGACGCGATGATTGAAAGTGGTGGCCGCACCGCCCTGGCGCAGCAGGTCGCCTTCGCTGACTTCGACCACCTCCATGGAACGCGTATCAAAGCCCAGCGCGAAGGGCACACTGGTCACGTCGACCAGATTGCTGGCCGCCAGGAAGACGCTGAAGGTCGAGCCGACGCGCGCGTTCGCCTGACCCTGCAAGCTGAGCGCTGCCGCGCCCGGGGGGCTTGCCGACGGCTGCGCTGCGACCGCGGCTACGCCGGCCGCCGGCGCAGGCGCCAGGGTCGGCCCGGAAAGGGTCAGCGTCATCCCGCGCGCCTCGACGCCGGTCTCGATGGGGCGACTGCGCAAGCTGGCCTCGGTGCCGGCGTCGAACTCGGTCTGCGCCAGGCCGGGCCGGCGCGCGTCGCGGATCAGGCGTGGCGTGATCGAGAGGACGATTTCGCTGCGGCTGCGGGCATCGCGCTGGCTGCCGAACAGGCGCCCCAGGATCGGCAGGTCACCCAGCCCTGGAATGCGATTGCCGGTGCTGCGGTCCTCGTCGCTGATGAGCCCGGCCAGGACCTGGTTCTCGCCGTCCTTCAGGCGCAGCACCGTGGTGGCGTTGCGCGTGCCGATCTGGAATGCGGTCGTGCCCTGGCGCGTCTGTACCTGCGAGACGATGTTGCTGACTTCCATGCTGATGCGGATCGCCACCTCATTGTCCGGATGGATGGTCGGCTCGACGTCGAGCTTGAGCCCGACCTCGATGTACTGCACCGACTCGGCGACGAACCCGGTCGCCGTGGTGGTGGTGGTGATGTTGGGAACGCGCTCGCCGACAACCACGCGCGCCTTTTCACGGTTCTTGGAGCGGATGCGCGGATTGGCCAGCAGGTTCACGTCACCCACCTGGGCGCGCGCGTTGATGGTTGTCGCACCGACCGTGGCGCCGACACTGGCTCCGGAAAGGTTGCGCAGGTCGTTGAGCGTGAGCGTGCCCCCGGCGACACCTGGCAGCGGCGTCAGGGCCACCGAGTCGGGCCAGCGGATGCCCAGCTCCATGAGGCGCGTGCGGCTGACCTCGAGTACCTCGACTTCGAGCATGACTTCCGGTTCTGCCAGGTCATGCAAGCCCACCAGGCGCTCCGCCAGGCGCACCGCCTCCGGCGTGTCACGCATGATGATCATGTTCTGCTTTTCATCGACCACCATGTCGCGCGTCTTGACGATGCTGCGCACGGTGTTGGCAACCGCGCGCGCGTCGGCGTTGGAGAGGAAGAACGTGCGCACGACGAGCGGCTGGTATTCACGCGCCTTGGCCGGCGTGTTGGGATAGATCAGCACGGATGCGCCATCCAGCGCGCGCTGCTCGAGCTGATTGGTCATGAGCACCAGGTTGACCGCGGATTCGACCGTCGTGTTGCGCAGGAACACGGTGGTGCGCTGGTCGGCGCGCACGTCGCGATCGAAGACGAAGTTCACGCCGGACGCACGGGTGAGCGCATCGAACACCTGGCGGAGCGGCGTATCGCGGAATTCGACCGTGACCGGTTTGCGCAACGCCGTGCTCAGCGCCGCCTGGGCCGGGGTCTGGGCCGGGCGCTCTTCCAGTCGACGCTTCAGGGCCTGGGCGCGTGCATCATCCGGCGCTTCGGCTAGCAGCGGCCGCAAGGCGCGCGCGGCTGCCAGGGCGTCACCGCGCGCCGCGGCGCTCTCGGCCTCGCGCATCCACTCGGCATGCCGGGCCAGGCGCTTAAGGTCTTCCAGCCCGGCGGTCGCGCGAGGATTGCCGGGCTCGATCGCAAGTACTCGCCGATACGCTGCCGCAGCCTGGGTCGAGTCCCCTGCGCGCGCTGCCGCCGCGGCGCGCGCGATGAGCGCATTGACAGCGTTCTCGCGCATGCGAGTCGACTCGAGGCGCAGTTCGGCGTTGTTCGGCTCCAGGCGCAGCGCCGCGTCGATCCTGGCAAGCGCGGATTCGGTATCTCCCTGCCGCGCCAGTTCGCGCCCCTCATGCAGCAGGGCCTGGGTCGCGCAACCAGCCGCCAGCAGCACCAGCAGCGGCCCGGCAACGCGGCGCAGCAGGCGCGCCATCATCGCAGCGCTCCGCCAATGGCGAGTACCTGGCGCTCGTCTAACGGCAGGTAGGTGAGGACCAGGTTGGGCGGCACAATGCTCTCGACCCGGTACAGGCGATCGATGGTCTCCTTTTCGCGCACCACGTAAGTGCGCTCGCGCGCGGCGAGAAAGACCTCCCAGCGCCCGTCCTCGAACTTCTTGCCCAGCACCGTGAAGGGCAGCGGCGGAGCTACTGGTGGCGGTACGGGCGCAGGCGCGGGCGGCGCGCTGCGGCGCGCCACAGGTGCGGCGGCGGGCAGCGGCTTTGCCGGCGGCACGCGCCAGTCCTGGACAGCGAAGAGGTCGCCCGCACCCGCGCTGCCGTTGCGCGGACGCAGGATGTCGATTTCGGGAGTAGCTGGCAGCGTACCCACCGCAGTCGGCCGGCCCGTGTCCTGCAAAGCGGGCTTCCCCGCTGCCGCACCTGCGCCAGCGGGGGCAGCCGCCACGCGCGATGCGCCGACGTGCGCCGCGTCATTCGGGCGATCCAGCGCCCAAGCCAGCGCGACGCCGGCCAGGACCAGGACCAGCAGCACGGTGCGCAGCCTCATTGCGGCCCGCCTTCGACCAGGAAAAACACGAAGCTGAGGCGCACATCGGCCACCGCCTGCGTTGCGTTCTCGCGCTTGAAGCTCGCGTCCTCCAGTGCCAGCGCAGGATAGGCGCGCAACACCCGGTCGACAAATGTACGCACCTGCGGATAGGTTCCGCGCACCGGCGCGATCATGCGGTAGGTGCGATAGCGGCCATCGCGTTCGGCCGTCATGCGGTAATCGGCGCTGGCGATTGCGAGGCCCTGGCGCTCGGCCTCGGCGAACATGCCGCGCAACAGCTGCGGCAAAGCCTCGTCGCGCGCCAGGACGCTGCGAAAGGCGGCAGTACGCTCGGCCGCCTGGCTACCGGCCGCGGCCGCGGGCGGGTGCTGCGGCAAGGTCAGAAGACGCGTGCGCTCGGTCTCGGCGGCGCGCGCCTTACCGAGTTGCGCCGGCCGCATCCATGCTTCCAGGGCGACGGCCAAGGCCAGCAGCAAGACGCCGGCCAACACCCACCAGCCGCCGCGTCGCATGACCAGGGCAAACCCGAGGCGCCAGTCCGTCATTGCGGGTCCTTCCAGCGCGCCTCGACGACAAAGCGCAGGGGACGTCCGTCCTCGTTTCTGGTCTCGTGCTTGGCGAGCGACACGTCGGCAAGACCGGGCTCGGCGCGCAGGGCCTCGACGAAGGCGAGCATCTCCGCGCCGCGGCGCGCCTCGGCGGTCACGCGCAGCACGCGGCGCCCGGGCTCGGGATCAAGGGCCAGCAGGGCGATCTGCGCCGGGCGCGCACGCTCCAGCGTGGCAAGAATTTCCGGCCAGGGAAGGTTGAGCAGACCGATCGCCCGGTTCATCGCCAGCGCCGCGGCGGGACTGACAGCCGCGCCACGGCTCACCGGCACGGGGCGCGACTGGTTCAGCGACACGCGCACGCGCTCCAGATCGACCGCCGCCCGCTCGCCGCGCAATTGCGCCTCGCTGTAACGCCAGAGGCCTGTGCCGGCGGCAATCGCGCCTGCGACGAACACCACGACGCACCAGCGCGGCGTCGGTGCGTCACGGTGCGCGAAATCCAGATGCACCCGCTTCATGGCCAGACCCCGGAAAGCGCGACGCGGCGCTCGCGCGACCAGCGCGCGTCCTGTCCCGGCCAGGTCGCAACGTCAAGCGCGTTGCAGGCCTCCGGCCGGCGCGCCGCGCCGGACAGTCCCGTGCAATAAATGTTTGTCGCAGGCACTACGCCCAGACGCATTGCGGCGCGCTCGAGCGCTGCCTCCAGCGCATCCGGCGCGTCATCGAGCCCGGCGACCGCGACCCCCTGCCAGTTGGCAGCGTTGCCGTAGGCGAGCGAGACCTGGTCGCGGCCGCAGGCGGCAAACCAGTGCGCCTCCTTTGGCAGGCGCCGACGCACGCGATTGGCTTCGCTGGCGAGGAACGAAGTCATGCGCTCGATCGGCGATGCGGCAACCGCGCAGGCCTGGCGCAGCGTTTCGATGAGCCAACGCGGCGCCGCGCACGCAAGAAAGGTGGTGTCGAACACGCCGCAATCCGCGGCGCATTGCCAGTCCTGGCCGGGCAGGCCGAAGCGTTCCTCGAAGCGCGCGGCGATGAGCGCATCCAGGTCCGCCTGATCGCGCACGCCACGCGGCCGGGTCACGACAAAGTGCCGCACCAGCGAGTCGTCCAGCACGATGTCGGCGGCGAGACGCGAAAACGGCACCTGCGCCAGCCTGTCAGACAACTGCGCGCCGATGCGCGACGCCTGGGCAGGATCCAGCGGCCCCGCGACGAGGCTCTCTTCCAGGACGCGCGCGCGCTCCAGGGCGATGATGCGTAAGCCGCCGGCATCGACCCCGACGCACAGGCGCCTAGGTGGCCACGGTGACACGCACCACCTCCTCCAGCGTGGTTTCGCCGCCGACGAGCATCCCCAGCGCGGCCTGGCGCAGGCTGCGCGTGCCGCCGCGCCGCGCCTCTTCCTTGATGGCCGCGATAGGCGCCTTGCCGGCGATGAGTTCGCGCAGCCGGTCAGTCATGGTCATGATCTCGGCGATCGCGCGGCGCCCCCGGTAGCCCGTGCCGTGGCAGGCGCCACAACCGCTGCCGCGCATGAAGCGCGCGCCCGTCAGCGTACCGGCATCGGCGCCGAGCGCTGCAAGCTCCGCGGCGCCGGGCTGGTAGGGCTTGGCGCACTCGGCGCAGTTGACCCGCAACAATCGTTGCGCCCAGATGCCGTTCAAGGCCGAGGTGAGCGCATAGGGATCGATGCTCATGTAGGCCAGGCGGCTGAAGACATCGAAAGAGTTGTTGGCATGCAGCGTGGTGAACACGCCGTGGCCGGTAAGCGCCGCCTGGATCGCCATTTCGGCTGTCTCGCGGTCGCGGATCTCCCCGACCATGATCTTGTCGGGATCGTGGCGCAGGATAGATCGCAGCCCGACCGCGAAGGTGAGACCCTGCTTTTCGTTGACGCGGATCTGCGCGACGTCGTCGAACTGGTATTCGGGCGGATCCTCGACGGTCATGAAGTTGTCGCTGCCGCGATTGATCTCGGAAATGGCCGCGTACAGCGTGGTGGTCTTGCCGCTGCCGGTCGGCCCGGTGACCATCAGCATGCCGTAGGGCAGCGCGATCAACGAACGCAATTCGGTCAGCGTGGTCGCATCGAATCCCAGCTCATCCAGGTGCAGGCGCCCGTCGGCGCCGACCACGGTCTGCTTGTCGAGGATGCGCAGCACCACGCCCTCGCCATGAATGGTCGGCATGACCGATACCCGCAGGTCGATGGCGCGGCCGCCGAAGACGACCTGGAACTTGCCGTCCTGCGGGACGCGATGTTCGGCGATGTCGAGCTCGGCACGCACCTTGATGTGCGAGACCATCTGGTCGGCCAGTTCCGCGCCGTCGACATGGCCCACGCCCACCAGCACACCGTCGATGCGGTATTTGATGCGCGTGCCGTCGGCAGTGCGCCGCAGGTGCACGTCCGAGGCCCCCTGCCGGAAAGCGTCGTACAGCGTCGAATTGACCAACCGCACCGGCGCGCTGTCGTCGTTGCTGATCGACTGCAGCGTGAGCGCATCGGCACGCGCGGTCGCGTCGCGCGGCGCAACGCCGGCCACGCCCAGGGAATCAAACGCATTGACCGAGACCTCGAGGCGCGTCAGGTAGGCCTGGATGTCGGCCAGCGCCGCGACGTGCCACCGCACGCGGCGGCCGGCTTGCGCCTCCAGCCAGTCGGCCAGGGCGGCGTCGAAGGGATCGGCCACCACGCCGGCCAACTCGTCGCCCTTGTGCAGCAAAACGCAGTCGCGCGACTGTGCCCGCGGCAGGGACAGGAGTTCCAGCGCCGGCTTGCATGCCTGCATGTCCGGAACGCGCAGCACCGGCATGCGGCACAGCGCGCCCAGTGCGATCACGAAATCGGCGTCGTCCTGCGCGCTGCCCGCGCGCAACGCCGCCAGGAGGCTGCGGCCATCGGTGCCGGCGGCCTGGCGCGCCCGCAGCAGGTCTTCCTGCGTGAGCATGGTCTTGCGTGGCAAGGGAGCGTTCATCCCAGGCTCCCTGCAAGATCAAATATCGGCAGGTAGAGAAGCACGACGATCAGCCCGACGACCGCACCGATCGCGGCCATCAGAAGGGGTTCGAAGACGCGCGCGAAGGTCGCGATCCAGCGCGCGATTTCGGCGTCGTGATAGGCCGAGGAGCGACCGAGCATCTCGCCCAGGTTGCCCGCCCCTTCGCCGACGCGCAGAAATCGCAGCGCGACCGTCGTCGCCAGGCCGTGGCGCTCGAACGCCGCCGCGAGAGCCGTGCCGTTGTGGATGTCCTGCGCAGCCGCGTCGAGGCGCTGCGCAAGGGATGCGCCGACCGCTGCGCGCGACAGCTTGAGCGCAGCCAGGACCGGCATGCCGCCGTCGATGAGCATGCCGAGTGTCAGGTAAAGGCGCGAGAGCTGGTAGACGCGAATGCGCGAGGCCACGCCGGGGACGCGCTCGATCAATGAACTCCAGCCGCCGCGTGCCACGCGGCCGCGTGTCCAGGCCACAAGCGCAGCCAGTCCCGCCGCCAGTCCGACCAGCAGTGGCAGCGCATGCGCCGACGCGAAGCTGCCCCATGCCAGGAGCGCCGCCGATGCGGCCGGCAGCTCGCGCCCGCTACCCTGGTAGACGCCGGCAAAGCGCGGCACCACGTAGAGGGACAGGAACAGCGTTACGATGAGGCCCACCGCAAGCAGGATCGCAGGATAAAGCGTCGCGCCGACGACGCGCTCACGCACACCTGCCAGGCGAGTCTCGAACTCGACGTAACGGGCGAGGCAGGTCTTAAGGTCGCTGGTGCGCTCGGCAGCGCGCAGGAGCCCCACGTAGAGGGGCGGAAAGGTGTCTCCGGCGGCCTCGAGCGCCGCCGAGAAGCGCATCCCCGTGCCTAGCGACGCACGCACGCGCGTGAGGACTGTCGCGGCTTGAGTGCCGCCTTCCTTTTCGAGGAGCGTATCGATGGCCTCGACGATCGACAGCCCTGCCTGCAGGAGGCTGACCAGTTCCTGGCTGAAGAGCAGGACCGAGAATCCGGAAGGGCCACTAGCGCGCGCCTGGCCCTGGCCGCGCGCCCGCACCGAGATGGGCGTCAGGGAGGCGGCCAGCGCCTGGGCGCGGGCCGCGTCGGCGTCAGGCGCCTCGACGTGCAGGGACACCAGTTCCTGCGCGCGCATCGCCCTGACTTCGAATCGCATCTCCGGCTCCGTCAGTTGACGATGTCCGCGTCGTCGCCGCTGCCTCCGGGAACGCCGTCCCGGCCGTAGGAGATCAGGTCGAAGTCGCGCCCGGACGCGCCGGGAGCGCGGTAGATATAGGTACGCCCCCAGGGGTCCGGCGGCACGGCGCGATCCAGGTAGGGGCCGTTCCAGCGCGGCTCGTCGCCCGGACGCTCGGTCAGCGCACGCAAGCCCTGCTCGGTCGTCGGGTAGCGACCGACGATGGCGCGATAGGCCTCCAGCGACTTGGCCAGGAGGCTGATCTGCGCTTGCGCGGCCGTCGCGTCGGCCTTGCGCAGATAGGCCGCGACGCGCGGCCCGGCCATCGCCGCCAGGAGCCCGATGATGGCGACGACGATCATGAGTTCGAGCATGGTGAAGCCGCGCACGGCGCGCCGCCCCCCCTTCTGTGCATAAGTCTGCGTTCTCATTGCGCATCCACTGCCGCTTGCGAGTGCTGCGCGGCCAGCACTTGCGGCACATAGAGCATGGTCTCGCGAAAAGGCGGTACCCGCAGGCCATGGCGCGCCACCGCACCCTCGCCTGCGTTGTACGCCGCCAGCGCCAGCGCCACGTTGCCGCCATGGCGCAAGAGCAGCGCTTTCAAGTGGCGGGCACCGGCATCGATGTTGCGCTCGGCATCAAAACGGTCGGCGACGCCGTACTGCCGCGCAGTCGCCGGCATGAGCTGCATGACACCGGCTGCTCCGCGTGGGGAGACTGCCCGCGTATCGAATCCGGATTCGACCCGGGCCACAGCCCGCAAAAGCAGCGGGTCGAGGGCATGCCGCGCCGCGGCACGCTCGACCATACGCCCCACGGCCTCTCGCGGCTCTTTTCGCGCCGGCGACCGGCCGGCAGGTTGCAATGCCAACGCCTGGGCAGGCGCAACCCCGGCCTGTGCACCGTCTTCGACCACCAGCACATAGCTCTCGTCCAGGGGCTGACTCGCAAAGCGCGGCACCCCCTGTTCATCGAAACTGACGTAGACAGCCGCCATGGCGGCCGGGACGCTGAGCCAAAGACCCAAAACGGCAGCCAGCACCGCGATTTTGTTCATGCGCAACCCTTGTCGGGCAAGACACAGGCAAGAATACCCGGAACAGGTCGGCTGCATCGCCCGCCAACCCGTCCGGAAGCCGCCCACCTTGCCGCATTCTCCCGCTGTTTCCAACCCCGCCGACCCGTCGGCCGGCTGCATGCGGCGAGCAGTCGTGGGCACCGCTGGCAAGGCTATTGGGTCGGCGCTCTAGCCGCAACGAAATAAGCCAATGTTTTCAAAAGTTTACCAATCATTCTGCAGGTCGTGCAGGAACCCGTCGGGCGCATGCGCGCGTTGTTCGATCAATCATGTTCCGGTACAGTACCTTCAACCTGGAGGAGGAAACATAATGCTGCGTCCCTTGTTGGGAATGTTCTTGGCCTTGGCCGCGTGTATCGCGCAGGCCCAGTCAGCCTGGCCGAACCGCCCGGTGCGCCTGATCATCCCCTTCCCGGCAGGAACCTCGCCGGACATCGTGATGCGCATCGCAACGCCTGCGGTCTCGCAGATGTGGGGCCAGCAGATCGTGATCGAGAACCGTACCGGCGCCTCCGGCAACATCGGCGCGCAGGTCGTCGCGACTTCGCCGGCCGACGGCTACACCCTGCTCTACGTGGTCAATTCGGTCATCTGCGCCAACCCGCACCTGTTCGCGAAGATGCCCTTCGACCCGCTCAAGGCCTTCGTGCCGATCTCGCAGGTCGTCAACCTGGGTTACGTGCTGGTCGGGCGCAACGGCCTGCCGGCCTCGACACTGCAGGAGCTTGTTGCACTCGCCCGCGCGCAACCGGGCAAGCTCACCTACAGCTCCGCCGGTGTTGGCGTCGGCACGCACATCGTCATGGAGCTGTTCCTGGGCATGACCGGAACCAAGATGCTGCATATCCCGATGACCACGCCGGCGCTCAACTCGATCTACTCCGGTGAAACCGATCTCACCATGACGCCCTACACCACCGGTGTGCCGGCGGCCAAGGGTGGCAAGGCCAAGGGCCTGGGCGTCACCCTCGCACGGCGCCTCGATTCGCTGCCCGATGTGCCGGCGGTGGCCGAGCTGGTGCCCGGCTTCGTCGGCGATGCCTGGCACGGGCTGTTTGCCCCGGCCGGCACGCCGCAGGCGATCGTGGACCGCGTGGCGGCTGACTTTGCCCGGGTCATCGCCACGCCCGAGGTACGCAAGAGGCTCGCCGACATCGGCCTGGAGACGATCGGCAACACGCCTGCCGAATTCGCGACGATCGTGCAGAAAGACTACGAAAAGTGGGGCCGCGTGATCCGCGACGCCGGCATCAAGGCGGACTGACGATGAAGGACTGGCGCTACACCAAGGGCCTGCACGATCTCGGCAATGGCCATTACGCGTGGCTGATGCCCGACGGCAGCTGGGGCTGGTCCAACGCAGGCCTGATCGAAGACAGCGGTCAAACGCTGCTCGTCGACACGCTCTTCGACTTGAAGTTGACCGGCGAGATGCTCGACGCGATGAAAAAGGCGGTGCCGGCCGCGGCCTCGATCGGCGCCCTCGTCAACACCCACGCCAATGGTGACCACTTCTTCGGCAACCAGCTGCTGCAGGGGCACCGCATCATCGCCTCGCGCGCGGCGGCCGAGGACATGCCGCTGCGCCCGCCGGCGCAGTACGCGACCTGGCAGAAGGAATGGCAGAACATGGGCGTGGCCGGCAAGTTCTGGTACGAGGTGATGGGCCGGCACTTCGACTTCCAGGGCATCCATCTCGAACTGCCGACCGAAACCTTCTCCGGCGAGATGCGCATGAAGGTCGGCGCCAAGGATGTGCACTTGATCGAGGTCGGGCCGGCGCACACGCGCGGCGACGTGATCGTCTACGTGCCGCAGGACAAGGTGATCTACACCGGCGACATGCTCTTCAACAGCGCCCACCCCGCCATCTGGGCGGGACCGATCGCCAACTGGATCAAGGCCTGCGACCTGATGCTCTCCTGGGACGTCGACGTCGTCGTACCCGGCCACGGCGCCCTGACCGACAAGGCAGGCATACGCGAATTCCGGAGCTACCTTGAATACGTTCGCGCCGAGGCGAAGAAGTGCTTTGACAAGGGCATGGACTTCATCCAGGCAGCCGATGCCATCTCGCTTGATCCCTGGGCGCATTTCGCCGAGGACGAGCGCATGTACATCAACGTCTACGCCTGTTATCGCGAATTCGGCGCCACGCCGCCCAATGAAACGCCCGACATCCTGCGCATGCTGGAACTGATGGGACACAGGCACTTCGGCCACGCGGGGGAGCATTGAAGCTCGCCACCTTCGCATCCGGGAGCGACACCCGGATCGGTATCGTGGAGGAAGACCGCATCGCGCCGGTCACCAATCACCCCGACATGCTGTCCTTGATCGAAGCCGGCCCCGCGGCATTAAAGAGCCTCAAGGCAGGCAAGCCCGTCGCATTGCAAAGTGTCCGGCTGCTGGCGCCGATTCCGCGGCCGCCGCGCATCCGTGATTTCCTGTGCTTCGAACTGCACGTGCGCCAGTCGCGTGCCAACCGCCACCTGTTCGGCATGGGCACGGAACGCCTGGACCCTGCGAAGGTCGAGATCGCGCGGGTCTGGTACGAGCGCCCGGTGTACTACAAGT
>JBJXGS010000064.1:0-6908 GCA_046160545.1 Burkholderiales bacterium | reverse complement strand
CGGCCCGAGACGCTTGAGGCCTTCCTGGCCGGGATCGAGCGCGACGTGGCGCGCTTTCACGACCCCGGACCCATGGCCATGCGGCGCATCGCGAGTGCCATCACCACACCTACCTGGAGCTGCGAGGCCGCGCACCTGAAACCCCTGGCGCGGGAGGCGCGGCGCCTGGGAATCCGCCTGCACAGCCACTTGAGCGAATCCTGGGACTACGTGCGCTGGGCGCGCGAGACCCACGGCATGAGTCCCCTGCAATTCGTTGCCGAGCACGAATGGGTGGGCGAGGATGTCTGGTACGCGCACATGGTGCACCTGGAGGACGACGAGCTGAAGCTGTGCGCCGCGACGCGCACCGGGATCGCGCATTGCCCGCAGAGCAATGCGCGCCTGGGCAGCGGCATCGCACGCATTCCCGAGGCCATAGCCCTCGGTGTTCCGGTCAGCCTGGCGGTCGACGGGGCGGCCAGCAACGAGGCTGCCGACATGCTCAGCGAAGCGCACGCGGCGTGGCTCATGCACCGGGCCGACCCGCGCGCCGGCCCACGCACGGCGCAGCCCGGCGGGCACGCCGCGGCACTGACGGTCGAGGACGTGGTGCGCATCGGCACCGCCGGTGGCGCGCAGGTGCTCGGGCTACCCGGGGTTGGCCGGCTCGAGCCGGGTTGCGCAGCGGACCTGGCGGTCTACAAACTGGACCAGCCGCGCCATTTCGGTTTGCATGATGCGGCGCTGGGTCCGGTCGCGAGCGGCGGACGCACCGCGCTCAAGGCACTCCTGGTCCAGGGTAGGCTGGTGGTCGAGGATGACGCGATTCCGGGGCTGGATCTGGTCGAGCTCGGCAGGCAGGCATCTGCGGCCGTGGCCGGCATGCGTAGCGAATCTTGAGACACCTGCATCGGACCTGGGCCGGCCGGGTCTGCCACTCGGCCGCGGTTGCAGCGCGGTCGGCCGGCGCCCTTAGTTCGAAACCGTATTTTCCAGCTGCGCCTGGATGCGCCGCGACTGGTCGAGCAGTTCGCGCCACAGGCCTTGCATCTCGGCAGTCTTGCGAAACAATGCATCGCGGTCGACACCGGTGACGGTCCAGAAGCCACGCTCGATCTCGCTACTGAGTTCCCCCGGCCGCCAGCCGACGTAGCCGACGTAGTAGCGCGCGTCGTTGGGGTTCTGCTCGATGACGCGGTCGATGGTCGTCGAGCCGAATGCCAGATACAGGCTCTTCATCAACGGTACTGCGCCGTTTCCCGGACTGTTCTCGGCCTTGACGACCGCAACCAGGGCACCGCGCGAGAAGGGGCCGCCATAGTGCACCGGGTCGATGACCTTGCGCGAGGGTTCGTGTTCAGGGAAGAGCGAAATCAGCGGCCGTTCGGTAGGGCGGTTGATGATGACGCCGATGTGGCCGCCGTTGGGTAGCGGTGCGGCGATGAGTACGGTCTCGCGGTACACCACGTCGCGCAGCGCGCGGTTGGCAACCAGAAAGACTGCATCGCCGCCTGCGGCAGAGTCCGGCGTCGCGGATTCTCCGCGGGACTGCGCCACCACGCCGCTGCTGGCAAGCACGAATGTCGCAGCAGCCGATGCAGCAAGTGTGAAGCGGAGAAATCCGGTCTGCATGGGTGTTCTCCTCGGATCATCGCCCGCTAAGAAATAGCGGTAGGCGCCAACGGTGATTCGGACGATATCACATAGTACGCCGCGTCACTGCTGGCGGATTCCGGAGAAGGGCGCATTTCTAGTCGCTGCCCCCCGCTTGCTGTACCCTGCGCGCCGCGGCCTGCGCGGCGCGGCGCTGATCTCCTGCGGCGCGCAACGCGGCCAGGTTCTCAGGACAGACGCGCGAGTAGCTGTCGCGCCAGTCCTCACTGTCCCAGCTGAAAGGAGTCTGCACTGTGGTGCGCGGGAAGCGCGCGGTCTCCAGGACTTCCAGTGCAATCCCCAGGATCGCTCGTTGCATGGTGGCGTCCCAGGGCTTGCCGCAGGGGTTGCCAAGCGGAAAATCGGTATAGACAAAGCGCGCCACGCCGCATTCCTCGACGATGTCGCGCGCCGAGCCGATGATGACCGTCGGCATGCCATTGGCTTCGAGGTGGCGGCTGACCAGACTCACGGTCTGGTGGCAGACGGGTCAGAGCGGTACAAGGAGCGCGATGTCGGCCCCATCGTCGCGCAGGCGCCTGAGAATCTCCGGCGCATCGTTCTCCAGGGTGCGGCGCTGCGAATAGTCGGTCGGCACGCCGTGAAAGCGCGCCGCGACGCCGCCGATGCGCCCTGCGCGGGCAGCTTCGTGCAGGTGGTTGAGCGGCAGGAAGCTGTCGACGTCGTCGGTGTGGGTGGCTTCCTTGTGCCACGACAGGTTTTGCGTGTACAGGCGCTTGGGCGGCGGATCGCTTGCACCGGACCAGAGCGCGCGGGTCTCGTCGATCCGCCCGGTCGCGTCAGCTTCGCGCCACGGCATCGCGGTGGTGATGACGCCGACCTTGCACTGCGAGAGGGGCCTTGGCAGGGGCGCGAAGGGCACATCGGCATGGCGCACCCAGGCGTAGGGCTTTTCATAACCCTGGGCGGCGTAATACTCACGGGTGCGGTCGATGTAACTCAGGTGACTGCGATGGGTGATGTTTTCCATGCTGTTTCCGTGTCAGGGCAGTAGGTGGTAACCAGGCAGCGGGACGACGCAGGTTTCATGCGGCGGACTACGCCGCGATGATAAACCCGGGCGGTTCAAGCCGCCCAGGCGCGCTTGAGCGCCGGTCGCGCGTTGACTCGTTCAATATAGGCCGCCACATGCGGCTTGTCTGAAACGTCCGCACCCAGGCGCTTGGCAACGGTGCAGGCGTGCCCGGTCATGATGTCCGCGCCGCTGAATTCGCCAGCCAGGTACTCGCGACCTTCCATGTGGATGTTGACTGCGCCCAGCATGCGCGAGAGCAGGCGCACTGCGCGCTCCGCATTGACGGGGCTGCGCTTTTCCGGCGGCAGGAGAATGGTCTCGACCACGACTGTGTTGACCGGCGGCATGATCATGCCTTCGGCATAGTGCAGCCATTGCAGATAGGCCGGGAAGAAAGGCGACTGCACCGGCGGCACCAGGCGGCCCTGTCCGTGGCGTGCCAGGACGTACTGCACGATTGCCCCGGACTCGGATATCGTCACCTCGCCATCCTTGAGCGTCGGTACGCGGCCCATCGGGTTGACCTTCAGGTAGGCCGGATCGCGCATGCTGGCATCGCCCAGCTTGAAGCGTTCGAGTTCGTAGGGCAGACCCAGCTCTTCGAAGAGCCAGACGATGCGCACGGCGCGCGTGTTGGGAGCGTAGTAGATTTTCATGGATGGCTGGAACCGGCGACTGGAGTAGCGGGGAATGATCGCACATGTGGTGCGCGTGGCTGCCGCCGCGACTCCGGGCGTGCCGGCGTGGCGCCGGGGCGGGCCCGGCGCCACGTTATTGAACAGCGTGACTACGCGGCGGGAATCTGCCGGGTCACCGATACGGTCGGGCCGAAACTCGGCAGCGCCGCCGAATGCTTGCCGGTACCGCCGGCCACCAGCACGAGGATGTCCTTCGGGCTGGGCACCGGGGGAATCAGCGCATCCATCGGCCGCTGGTTGAGTTCGTCCGGCCAGTCGCGCATGCCGTACATGCCACCGGGGACAAGCTCCTCGCGTCGCCGGCTGATCGCCGTGAACAGGAATTCCTGCACCTGTTGCCGTGTCCAGCCGGTCGAGGTCACGCTTGCGGCGTGCTCCGGACCGAGGATCAGCATCAACTCCTTCTGGCCGCGCCAGGCCAGGAACCAGGTGTTGTGGCCCAGGCCCTTGAACGTGTCGGCAGCGACGCGCAGCACGCCTTCCGGGTCGCCATGCTCGTGGTCGTTGATGTTGTGCGGTGGCTCGGCGCCGTAGACCGTGACGGCGTTTGCATCCGCCGCAAGCCCGCGGTCGGTGATGAACGAGCCCCAGGGCGAAGCCTCGACGTTCTCGGCGATGCAAAAGCCGTACTTGCTGGGAGAGCCCTGCGTGGAACGATCGACGTCGCCGGGCAGCGCGCCGCCGATGTTGAGCAGGATCAGCCGGATCGCGCGCCCGATGGTCGCGTTGGCGAGCGAGTTCGGCCCGAAGGTGCCGGCGCCGGAATTCATGCCCAGCTCCTTGGCGATCGGTCCGTGCACGATGACCAGGGGCGCCACCGGATGGGTGGTGGCCTGGATCGCCGCAAGGTTGAACTGCGGCTCGAGCATCGCCTCGATGGCTGTGAGGATCACCGGCATGTGTTGCGGCCGGCAGCCTGCCATCACCGCATTGACCGCGATCTGCTCGACGGTCGCCACGCCGCCGCGTGGCGGCACGATACCGACGACGTCATTGCCGGCGCGGCGTGCACCTGCGACCATGCGTGCCACAGCTTCCGGGGTGGGAGCGATGACCGGCAGGCCGTCGCTCCAGCGTTTCTCGGCATACCAGCCCTGCAGTTCGAGCGCGTCCGACGGTGCGGTCACGCGCTGGGCGATGGTGCTGGGCGGCTTGGCCAGCGGTGCCGGCGAGCGCGCCAGCGCATCGCGCAGGCTCTGGTACATGGCATCGGCGCGCTCGATCACCTGGGCGTCGTTGAGGCCACCCAGCGGATGCTTGAAGACGGCGATGCGTGGCTCGGGCAGGCCCAGACTGCGGCCGTCGTACAGGGCCTTCGCGTAGAAGGCAGAGGAGGTCAGCACCACGGTCGGGACTCCGCGGCGCTCCATCTCGGCTAGGTCGTGGAGACTCCACGACGAACAGGACCCTCAGTCGGCCGAGCCTGTCAGCACCAGGTCGGCCGAGCGCGCGATCTCGTCGAGCAGCTCCGGGGCGGCGCCGACGGCGGCATTCTCCTTGTGGAAATGGGTGATCGAGGCCGCGCCGAACTCGTCCTTGAGCTTCCCGGCCGAGAGCATGGCCAGGCGCTGGAAATTGGGCTTGACGTTGTCCAGGATCGCCAGGCGCTTGCCGGCCAAGGGTGGCACCTCGTTCATCTGTACCGGCACAAGCTTCTGCACCTGTCCCAGGGGCTCCAACACTTCAATCATCATGACGCCGTCTCCTTGTAGACACCGGCCCGGTGCGAATTCCGGGCAACCTCTTGGATCATAGTCCCGCATCCTGCAACGCGCAACCGTGCGCCGCGGCATCCGCGGGCGAGTGTGCCGGGCAGTGCAACGCTCACTTGTAGATGAGTCCCGGCAGCCATAGCGTGAATGCCGGCACGTAGGTGGTGAGCATGAGCACTCCCAGCATGATCAGGATCATGGGCCAGATCGCCCGCGCCAGCGTGGTGAGGGACAGACCCGAAATCGCCATGCCGACGAACAGGCAGTAGCCGATCGGCGGCGCGGCCATGCCGATGGCGACGTTGGTGACGATGATCGCGCCGAAGTGGATGGGATCGATGCCGAACTTGGAGGAGAGCGCGATGAATAGCGGCCCCAGAATCACCATCACCGCGATCTCGTCCATGACCGCGCAGATGAAGAACAGGAACACGTTGATCAGCATCAGCATGGCCCAGCGCTCGGTGATGTTCTGCGACAGCCAGGTGGCAAGCTTGGTGGCCAGCTGCTCCTGCGCGACCAGCCAGCCGAAGCCGGCCGAGGCTGCGACGATGAACATGACCATCGCCGTCACCCGCATCGCACGCAGCACCAGGTTGGGCAGATCTGAAAGGCGCAGCCGCTTCTCGACGAACATGCCGACCAGGAGGCTGTAGATGCACGAGGCGATGGCTGCTTCCGTCGGGGTGAACACTCCGCCGTAGATGCCGCCCAGCACGATCACCGGAGCGGCCAGCGCCCACACGCCCTCGCGCAGCGCCTGGCCGATCTCGGGCAACGTGGCGCGCGACTCCTTGGCGATGCCGCGGCGCCGGGCATGGAAGTAGGTGACCATCATCAAGCCCGCCGCCAGCAGCAGGCCCGGCCCGACGCCTGCCATGAAAAGGCGCGAGATCGACTGCTGGGCGATCACGCCCCAGATGATCGCGGCGATCGAGGGCGGGATCAGAGGGCCGAGCACGCCCGCGCTTACCGCCAGTGCAGTGGCGAAGCCGCGCTCGTAGCCCTTGGCGACCATCGCCGGGATCATGATCGCGCCGATCGCCGCGGTGGTCGCCGGCGCCGAGCCCGAAATGGCCGCGAACACGCACGCCGACATCACCGTGACATGGCCCATGCCTCCGCGCAGGTGGCGCACGAACACGTCGGCGACACGCACCAGTTTTTCCGACAGCCCGCCGGCGGTCATGATCTCGCCGGCCAGCATGAAAAACGGGATCGCCATCAGGCTGAACGACTGCGTCGCCGCCACCAGGGTCTGCGCCAGCAGCACAGGCTCGATGTCGGCCACCACCAATACGGTTGCCGTGATGATCAGTAGCGCGACCCCGAACGGGAAGCCCGCAAGCAGCAGGACCGCGAAGCCGGCCGAAAGGATCCAGGCGGTGACCGACACCGTGCCTATCCCTGCCCCTCGTCCGGCGGAACGCGACCCTCGAGCCCGGCTTCCAGCGCGAACAAGGTGATCAGTACGCCGCACACCAGTGCGGCGACGTGCACCAGCTCGTTTGGATAACCCATGGCCGCCGAGATCGAGCCGCGCGTGTCGGCAAAGTAGCGCCAGCCCGACCAGCAAAGGAAGACACCGACGCCCGATGTTGCAAAATGGATCGCCTGTTCAGCGCGCAGGCGCGCTGCGGCCGGCAGGCGGCGAATCAGGAGCGACATGCGCACGTGAAAGCCTTCCTTCACGCCGAGCGCGACCGACAGCAGCACGGCCCAGGTCAGCAGCGCAATTGACAGCTCCTCGCTCCAGGTAAGCGCGAAGTTGAATACGTAGCGCAGCAGGATCTGCCCGGTCAGCACGACCAGCATGACCAGCACGGC
>JBJXGS010000063.1:0-4538 GCA_046160545.1 Burkholderiales bacterium | reverse complement strand
TGATCGCCGCGCCGACCATGATCGCGGGCATCTACGGAATGAATTTCGAGCACATGCCCGAGCTCAAATGGGCGTTTGGCTATCCGGCAGCCATCGGCCTCATGGTGGCCATCGACTTCTACCTGTTCTGGCGCTTTCGCAAGGCCGGCTGGCTGTAGCAATCCGGGAGGCTCTGACATGGAGGCCTTAATCGTTCTCCTGGCGTTGGTGGCAGTCATCGCCGTGTTCGTGCTACTTGCTCGCCGCAATCGCCGGACGATCACGCCCGGCACACCCACTTCGGCGTCCGGGAAGCGCGCCGAGGCCATGTTCAAGGCCATGTTTCCCGACCTGCAACCCTGGTTCCACCCGGCCAAGGTCGCCGAATTCGTCGCCCGCCACCGCACCCGCTCGAACCCGCCGCCGCCGGTGTGGAGAAGACCGGCGGGCTTTGCGGTCGACGAGGCGCGCTTTACGGTCAACGGCGATCGCCAAAGCGTGCGCCTGATCGGGGCAGGCGACGCGGAGCTCGTCGCGTTCGAATTCCAGCGCCAACCCAAGGGCGGGGTCGTGCGCATAGGCCAGGGCAAATTCACCGTCGATATCGGCCAGCGCCACCGAGTACGCTACTGGCACCCCGAGCGCGAGTTCAAATGGAACGATCGTGGCGAATGGGAGTTCATGACCCGGGTCGCGGAACGACCGATCGAGACGGATGACCGCGGCACCCGCTTCTCCAGTGACAACTCTTCCTCTGGTTCGTCGACAGTCACACGCTCGGCAGCGGCGGCTGGAACAGCGGCGATCGTGGCCGGTGGCGCGGGTGCGTTTGCGGGCGGTGGTGCATCCGATGGCTGGGACGCGGCAACGCCAGCAACCGGCGAAGGCACAGGCGAGAGCAGCGGCACCTCCGCAGTCGCATCCGGCAGCGACGCGTCGGCGTCTGACAGTAGCGGGTCATCCACCGCCTATTGACCCGGCCGTGATCGACATCGCGCGCCCGCTGGCAGGCCTTCTGCCGGTAGACGACCTGCGCCTGCCGCTTTGCGCGGTCATCGCCTCGCTCGCGCCTGGCGGCGCCGAGCGGATTGTCCTCGACTGGCTGGGCGCCGAAGCCGGGCTGGGACGCAAATGCGAACTCGCGGTTGTGCACGCACGACGCATCGCACTCGCGCCGCCGCCGGGCGTCACTCTGCTCGCGCGCGGCAGCGAATCGCCAGAATCATTCCTGCGCCGGGTGGCGGCGCGCTGGCAGGGCGTGGGTGCGCCAATATCGGCCCATCTGATCAGCGACGCGCAGCTGGCCTTGTTCTGGGAGGCGGGCCTTGCGACCATCCCGGTGGTGCACAACATGCAGCAAGGCTGGCGCAACGATCCGTCAAGGTGGCGCGCGCCGAAGGTGCCGCTGGCGATCGCATGCGCCGCGGCGGTCGGCAAGGCCATGCTAGCGCAAGGCTGCCGCGTTCCGGTCGTCGTGCTGCGCCATCGTCCGGCGGTCGCACCCGCGGCATTCGACCCGGCTGAACGCGAACGCACCCGCGCCGCACTGGGCATAGGACCGGCGACGCTCATGGTGCTGGCGGTGGGTGCGTTCAAGCCGCAAAAGGATTATCCGCGCGCCGTGCGCGCCTGCGCCGCCGCTATGGCGCGGCGCGCGCTGACGCTTGTCATCGCCGGGGGTGCCGCCGACAGCGCCGGGCTCGCCCAACTGGAGGAGAGTGTCGATGTCGCCGTGAGACACGGCTTCGAGGACCGCCTGCGCCTGCCGGGCTTCGTGATCCCGGTCGCGCCCTATCTGGCCGCGGCCGACGTGCTGCTCAATGTGAGCGCGTACGAAGGGCTCTCGATGGCGGTGCGCGAGGCATTGGCTGCCGGACTGCCCGTCGTCGCCACAGCCGTCGGCGGCCAGCAGGAAAGCGCCGCGCCGGGCCTGCACCTCGTGCCGGCTGATGCAAGCGACGCCGCAATCGCCGCTCTGCTGGCAGACATGCCGGTGCGCGCGCGCCCGCCAGCGGCTGCAGCGAGTGAGGCACGGCACGCCGCGCGCGCCTGGTCGATACCACTGGCCTGGCGCACTGCATGCCGCGAGCCTGTCGACACCCTGTTCGTCAGCGCCAATCTCAACGCTGGCGGCGCACAGCGTTCACTAGTCAACCTCGCGACGGGTATTGGTTCGCGGCAGCGCATCGCCGTCGCGGTATGCGCGGAGAGCACGCAGGAAGGCTTCGCGCGGCAGCTGGCGCACGCCGGTGTGAAGACCTTCCGTCCCGCCGCCACGCGCGACCCGTTGGTGCTGGCCGAGTCGCTCATCGCCTGGGCGATGTCGCACGGCGTGGGCACCCTGGTTTTCTGGAACGCGGATGCACGCCTGAAACTGGCCCTTGCACGCTTTGCGCCTGCCGCGCTGCGCGTCATCGATGTCAGTCCCGGGGCCTACGCATTCGAGGAACTCGCGGCCGCTGCGACCTGGGCGCAGGCGATCGATACCGACACCAAGGTCTACGCAGCGCGCCTTGATTGTCAGGTGCACAAGTACCTGGGCGCGACCGCGCCGTGGCAGGCGCGTGACAGCGTGGTGATCCCCAATGGCGTGGCGCTGCGCGCTCCCCGACCCGGACAGCCGGCGGCGCCGCGCTTTGTCGTGAGTGGCCGCATCGCCCCGTCCAAGCGCATCGAGATCATCCTCGCGGCATTCGCCGGTATCGCAGCCCTTTTTCCACAAGCGGAATTGCACATCGTCGGAACTGCCGAGGAGCGCGATGCCGGATATGCCGCCGCCCTTGTCGAGCGCGCCGCCGGAATACCTGTGGTCTGGCGCGGCGCGGACCCCGCTCTGGAATTCCTTGCTGAATCGTGGACCGCGGCGGTGGTGCTGGGCACGCACCAGGGCTCACCGAATGCCGTGCTCGAAGCCATGGCCGCAGGCGTGCCGGTGATCGCCAACGCCAGTGGCGGCACTGGCGAGATCGTCGTCGACGGCAGCAACGGCTGGCTTCTTGCCGAAAGCTGCACGGCAGGCGACCTGCGGGATGCCATGCTGGGAGCAGCCAGTGATGCAAGGCTCAACCAGCACTATGGCATCACCGCACGCGATTTTGTCGCGCGCCACCACTCACTGCCGCGCATGATCGATTCCTACCTGGCCTTGTTGACCGGCGAAACGTCCTGCACAGAAGGCGCGGGCCGTGCGCAAGCGCAGATGGACTGCCCTGCTCAGGCGACGCGCAGGTGGTCGAAGTACTCGAAGAACGCCGCCACCGCCGCAGTCCCGGGCAGCGCCTTGGCCTCGCCGTCCGCGCAAGCCTGAGCGAGACTGCGTCGCCCGGTGTAGATGTCGGCCCAGGCTGCAAGCGTCGTCTCGAGGTGCAATGCGGCCCCGTCGAGGGGGCCGTCGATGAAGCGCGCCACGCCGCCCTTGATGTGCAATGCGCATGACGCTTCGCGGTCGGTGAAGCTCACCTGCAACGCCACATCCGCTTGCGCCGCACGGTCCGGGTCGAGCTGCACGCGCATGGCACGCACGAATCGCGTCGGCGGGGCATTCATGATCTGGAAACGGTTGGCGCGCCAGGAGGTCGTTGCCATGGGATCGGGGCCGCCCTCCAGTGTGCGCGCCTCGGTCAGGCACACGCTGCGCGTGTTGGCAGCCGGGGTCGTCTGCGCCAGGCCGCGCAGGGCGCGCGCCTTGAGTGCCCGCGCCGAAGCATCTTCCGGATGGGCGCGCATCAGGTAGGTGGCGAGCTGGATCGCCCACGACCAATCGCCTGCATCCGCCGCGGTTGCCGCCTGCCTGTGCATCGCCTGCGCACCACCGAATCCGGCCAGCATGCGGCGCGCTTCCTCGGCCGGCGGCAGCGGGTGCAGGCGCGAGGTATCCATGTCGAACCAGCCCAGCACACCTGCGTGGATGGCACGCACATGAAACGCGGCCTCGCCATAGTGCGGCTGCACCCACGGGCTTTCGGCAAGATGCCGCGGCAGGCGCACGCGGGCGACGATCTCCTCGACCGGCAGGCCGGCGTTGATGCCGCGCACGGTCTGGTCCCAGAGGAACTGGATGCTGTCGCGGTAGTCGGCCAGTGCCTCGCGCACGCGCGCGCGGCCGCTGATGGGCGGACCGTGCGCGCCAACCAGGTGCTCGGGGTCCATGCCGCGAATGCGGTCCAGTCCGTCGATCAGGCCCAATGGGTCGCGATAGGCCTCGCCGCGCAGGGTGTAGATGTTGAACAGCGCCGGCCACAGGTGGTTGTTGACCACCGCGTCGTGTTCGGGCAGGTGGATGATCACGGTGTCGTCGGAGTCCGACGGCGCGGGGACGAAGTGCACGGTCGTCCCGGCGATGCGCACAGTGCACTCCTCATGCACGATGCGATCGGGCGGAACATGACGCCGCGTGGTCGGCCGATGGCGATGAAAGAAGGTGAGGCCGATGCCCTGGTTGGGCATCGCATCCGGGCCGTCCTCGGGCAGGTAGTAGCTGAACTGCACGCGCGCGCGCCGCGTGTAGGCCGGCCCGACCTCGGTGGCGGTGTCGGTCATGATGCGCGCCATGCTCGCGT
>JBJXGS010000062.1:0-4407 GCA_046160545.1 Burkholderiales bacterium | reverse complement strand
GGATACGGAACCGGTCGCCAGTTGCGACCGCACTGGATGTTGGCGGAAATGGGGGTCAACTACGATTTCGAGCGCGTGCATCCGCGCTCCGGCCAGACCATGACGCCGGAATTTCTGAAGATCAATCCGCGTCACAAGGTCCCGGTGCTGCAGCACGGCGATTTCATACTCTGCGAAAGCGCCGCGATCATCAAATACATCGGCGAGGCCTTCGAAGCGCCACCGCACGTCTTCATCCCGCACTCCGTTGAGGAAAAAGCCCGCGTCAACGAATGGTGCTTTTTCGTCCTGACCGAACTCGACGGCATCGCGCTCTATGTGATCCGCCGCCATACGCAGCTTGCATATGCGTACGGCGAGGCGCCGCAGGCGGTAAAGGCTGCGCGCGAGTATTTCTCCGACCAGTTTGATCCGATCGTGCCGAGAATCACGCAAAACGGACCGTGCCTGTTCGGTGAGCGCATCAGTGTCGCCGACATTCTGCTGACGACGGTCATCGATTGGGCGATGCAGACCGAAATCGCCGTCCCGGATGAAGCGCGCAGCTATTGCGAGCGCATGAAAAGTCGGGCTGCGTACAAGCGCGCTGCGGAATTGGCCTTAGGCCAGCCGCAGTAGGCGCCTGGCACCGGATCGCAATGGCAACCGAAGTGCGCGGCGAAGTCATCGCTACAACCCATGCCTGCGGACCGTTGGTGTAGTTCAACAAGTATTGGCTTTCCCACTTGATGCCGCGAACCGGTGACGCGCCGCGCCCTCGAAACCGGTTGATGTGGCTTAGGAGACAGACATGCCAGGACCATTGGCGGGAGTCCGAATTCTCGACTTGTCGAGCGTTGTTTCAGGGCCGCTGGCGGCTGCGCATCTGGTCGACCAGGGTGCGGATGTCATCAAGGTCGAAACGCTTGTTGGTGACATCAGCAGGCGCAGCCGTCAGAAGATCAGCGAGAACGGCCAGTTCTCGGCCATGTTTGTCGCGGTGAACCGCGGCAAGCGTTCGATCGCGCTTGACTTGAAGAGTCCCGATGGTCTCAAGATCGTCAAGTCGCTCGCCGAGAAGGCAGATGTGCTGCTGCAGAACTTCCGGCCCGGCGCCATGGAACGCCTGGGGCTTGGCGAGGAGACTCTGCGGGCATCAAACCAACGCCTGATCTATGTCTCGATCAGCGGTGTCGGTGATGGCGGCCCCTATGTGAAAAAGCGCATCTACGATCCGATGATCCAGGGGCTGTCCGGACTGGCGGACATTCAATCGAATCAGGAAACGCAGCGGCCGCAGATGATCCGCACCATCGTGGCCGACAAGACCACCTCGATATTCACGGCCCAGGCGATTACCGCTGCCTTGTATGCGCGCGAGAAGACCGGACAGGGGCAGCACATCCGCATCTCTCTCCTGGATACGATGGTGAGCTATCTTTGGCCGGAAGGAATGATGCAGTACGCAGTCGTGGGGCGCGAGAAGACCGCAAGCTCCACCAACGCCGGCCCCGACCTCGTATTCGAGGCGCTCGATGGTTTCCTCACCGTCGGCACCATCACCGACTCGGAGTGGCAGGGTTTCTGCACCGCGGTCGAGCGGCCCGACCTGCTCACCGATGAGCGCTTCCATACAGCCGAGCGCAGGTCGCTGAATCAGGTCGCCCGCATTCAAATGATGGGAGAGATCCTCAAGACGCGATCGCGCGACGAATGGCTGAACAGGCTTGACCGCGCCGATGTACCCTGCGCGCCGGTATTGCGTCGCAACGAGATCCTCGAGAACCCGCAGGTCATCGCCAGCAATCTGGTGCAATCCCTTCAGCAGCCCAGCGTCGGCGAGATGAGGCAGGCCCGACCGGCAGCGTTGTTTTCGAATACTCCTGCCGCCATAAGGGGGCCTGCGCCCGGGCTTGGCGAACATACCGACGCGATCCTGCAGGAAATCGGCTATTCCGCAGAAGCGATCGCGGACCTCAAGGCACGCTCCGTCGTCGCGAAGAAGTCCTGACGCAAGCCTTGCCCGGCGTACTTCGCGGCCCTGCTCGGCGGGGCGGCTAGCCGAAGCGCACGACCGCGCGGCCGCGGATGCCGCCGTTGATCACCTGGGCGCAATAGTCCATCAAGCCGGTGAACGGAATGTCGAAGCAGATCTTGTCCAGGTGCCGCGGACGCAAATCACCGCCCACGGCCATGCGTGTCCAGGCACTGCCTCGCCGGGGCAGCGGGTGGTTGGCGTTGATGCCGGCCAGCGCCACCGAGCGCAGGATGAAGGGGTAGATCGAGCTGGTAAAGGTCTCGCCGGCCGCGTTGCCGAACGAGCACACCACGCCGCGCATCTTCATGCTGCGCAGAAGGTCTGCCAGCGGCTTGCCGCCCACCGCGTCGATCGCCCCGGCCCAGCGCTGCTCCTCGAGCGGTTTGTCGCCCGAAGCGAGCGCGTCGCGACCGATCACTTCCGCCGCGCCAATCGACTGCAGATATCCGGCCTCGTCGGCCTTGCCCGTGCTGGCCACAACGGTGTAGCCCAGCCCGGACAGCATGTCGATGGCGAAGCTGGAGCATCCGCCGGTCGCGCCGGTAACGACAATGGGGCCGCGTTCCGGGGTCACGCCACGCGCCACCAGCTCCTCGACCGCCACCGCGGCGGTGTAGGCGCCGATGCCCAGCGCCACCACGTCGCGCGTATCGAACCCCTCGGGTACCTTCGACACCCATGCCGCCGGCACCCGCACCCGTTCTGCGTAGGCACCATCGTGGCGAATGCCGAATTCCTGACCACCCTGCACGGTGACGAGGTCGCCTTCGCGAAACGCCGGGTCCAGTGACGAGACCACGCGGCCTGCGACCTCGATACCGGGAATGCAGGGGAAGCGCTTGATCACGTTGCCCGCGCCGCTCACCGCGCGTGCGTCCTTGTAGTTGACCGCCGCGTATTGCGGCTGGATCACCACCTCGCCGGCGTCGAGTTCATCGATGGTCGTCTCGACCATGCGGCTCACCCGCGCGCGGCCTTCCTGGAAAAGACGAAGGGCATTGAACTTCATGTGTTACTGCTCCAGCTTGAGCCCGATGTCCCTGATCGATTTCTGCCAGCGCTGCAGGTCGCGGCGCATCAACTCGCCCATCTGATCGGCGTTCATGTAGCTGACCTCGAAGCCCTGCGCGGTCAGGCGGTCACGGATCTCCGGTGTCGCCAGCACGCGCGCCAGATCGGCCGACAGGCGCGCGACGATCTCGCGCGGTGTGCCGGCCGGCGCCAGGATCGAATACCAAAGCGGCACCTCGAAGTCGGGCAGCGCAGCCTCGGCGATGGTCGGCACATTGGGCATCGCGGCCGAGCGCCTGGGCGTGGTCACGCCGAGCGGACGCAGCTTGCCAGCCTTGACGTGCGGCTCCAGCGAGGCCATGGTGCCGATGGCCGCCTGCACCTGGCCACCCAGCAGGTCGGCAATCGCCGGTCCCGTGCCCTTGTAGGGAACGTGGGTGATCTTCACCGCCGCAGCGTGGTTGAACACCTCGAAGGCGATGTGCTGTGGCGTGCCGTTGCCCGGCGTGCTGTGGTTGAACTTGCCAGGCGCAGCCTTGGCCAGAGCGATCAGTTCGCGCACGTTCTGCGCCGGCACCGAAGGGTGCACTGCAAGCAGCATAGGCACCGAGGCCACCAGCGCCACGGGCGCGAAATCCTTCTCGATATCGAACGGCAGCTTCGGGATGAGCCACGGATTGATGGTCACCTGGTTGGAGGCGATGACGATCGTGCTGCCGTCGGGCGGCGACTTGGCAGCCGCCTCGGTGCCGATATTGCCGCCGGCGCCAGCGCGGTTGTCAATGACCACCGGCTGGCCGAGGAACTCCGCCAGCTTGGGCGAGAGCGCGCGCGCCAGAATGTCGTTGCCGCCCCCCGGCGGGAAGGGCACGATCAGGCGCACGGGCTTGTCCGGATAGCGCTGGGCATGCGCATCGGGCATGGGAACGGTCAGCGCAAACAGCACGCCGAATAGCGGCACCAGAGTTGCGCGATGTGCCAATGAACGAACCAGAGATCTCACAGCGCCTCCCGGTCTTTCATGAGTGTCAAAAGTCTATCGCAGGTCCGCGCCGCAAATGCCGGGCTGACCGGCATGTCCGGCCGGGACGGCGATCAGACCTGACGCGTCTCGAACATCACCATCTGCACGCCGGCCTGGGCGAAATTGCCGACGTCAGCAGCGGTGGCCTGCCCTTCCCTGGACGCAAACGCCGCGCCGATTGCAGCCATGTCGTCAAAGGTCAGGGTGGCGATCAGATGGTAGGGGGCGGGGCCTGCAGGAGTAGCCACCGGCCCGGCGTTGACCTCGTAGTTGCGCAGTCCCGGGATGGTCTTGGCTAACGGCACATGCTTGTTGAAGTAATAGGCATCGAAAGCCGCAGGATCGGCAGGACGGT
>JBJXGS010000061.1:0-4642 GCA_046160545.1 Burkholderiales bacterium | reverse complement strand
CCGCCGGCACCCTGGGCGCGGATCGCGGAGATGCTGTACTCGCCAGGCGGGATGATGATGCGCATCGCGCTTGGCCGCGCCGCGTCAGGCAGCCAGCCTTCCCCACAGGTCGTGCGCATCGCTGCCGGTCACCTTGACGCTGACGATCTCGCCGACTTTGAGTCGCGCCTGGTCAGCCTTGCGGGCCGGCCAATCGATGAAGACGTTGCCGTCGATCTCGGGCGCATCACCCATGGAGCGTGCCACGGCACCATCCTGGTTGACCGCGTCGATCAGCGCTTTGACAGTGCGGCCCACGCGCGCCTTCAGGCGTTTGCGCGAGACGCGCTCCTGCACCTTCATGAACTCGGCGCGGCGCGCTTCACGCTCGTGCTCGGGGAGTGCGCCGGGAAGGCCGTTGGCCTGCGCACCCTCGACCGGAGAGTAGGCGAAGCAGCCGGCGCGATCGATCTCTGCGGCTTCGATGAAATCGAGAAGCTCCTGGAATTCCGCTTCGGTCTCACCCGGAAAACCGGCGATGAAGGTCGAGCGCACGGTGAGCTCCGGGCAGGCGCGCCGCCAGGCTTCGATGCGCTCGAGATTCTTCTCGCCCGAGGCCGGGCGCTGCATGAGCTTCAGGATGCGCGGGCTGGCGTGCTGGAATGGCACATCCAGATAGGGCAGCAACCTGCCTTCGGCCATCAGAGGAATCACCGCGTCAACGCTCGGATAGGGGTACACGTAGTGCAGGCGCACCCAGACCCCCAATTCACCCAGGGCCGTAGCCAGGTCGGCCATGCGTGTCTTCAGGGGGCGGCCATTGTGAAAGCCGGTGCGGTACTTGACGTCCACGCCATAGGCAGAGGTGTCTTGCGAGATCACCAGGATTTCGCGCACGCCCGCCCGCACCAGGTTCTCCGCCTCGCGCATGACCAGTCCGATGTCGCGGCTGACAAGGTCCCCGCGCATCGACGGAATGATGCAGAAGGTGCAGCGGTGATTGCAGCCCTCGGAAATCTTGAGATAGGCGTAGTGGGAAGGCGTGAGACGGATGCCCTGCGGCGGCACCAGGTCGGTAAAGGGGTCGTGCGGCCTGGGCAGGTGCGCGTGCACCGCCTGCATGACCTCGGCCGTCGCATGCGGCCCCGTGACAGCCAGCACCTTGGGGTGGGTCTGGCGCACGATGTCGCCCTTGGCGCCCAGGCAGCCGGTCACAACGACCCGGCCGTTTTCGGCCAGGGCCTCGCCGATCGCATCGAGTGATTCGGCCACCGCCGAATCAATGAAGCCGCAGGTGTTGACCACCACCAGGTCGGCGCCCTGGTAGGTCGGAGCAACGACGTAGCCCTCGGCGCGCAATTGCGTGAGGATTTGCTCCGAATCGACCAGCGCCTTCGGGCAACCCAGCGAGACGAACCCTACCTTGGGCGCGCTGTCGCTCACGCGGGGCTCGCGCAAAAACAAAGGAGCGCCGCGCGGCGCTCCCGGAAGCCGCGCGATCGCGCGCTATTTCTTGCCATCGGTGCCGGGAAACTGGAGCCCGCCCATCATGGTCTTGGCCTGGTTCTGGAACTGTTCCTGCATCTTGAGGAACATGTTCTTGCTCTGCTCGATGTAGTTGGTCATCATGCCCTGCATCATCGGCCCCTGGAAGTTCATGAACTGCGCCCAGGCATCAGGATTGGCGGCGCCGGGCTTGCCGTTGGCCGCAAACAAAGCTTTGGACTGCTCGGCGACGCGTTCCTGGATCTCCAGGAAGGCCTGCACGTTCTTCTCGAGGTACATGCCCATCATGCCCTGCATGGCGTGCCCGTAGAAGCGGATGATGTGCGACAGTACAGCCGAGGAGAACATCGGCTTGCCGCCGGCTTCCTCCTCGAGGATGATCTGCAGCAGTATGGAACGTGTCAAATCCTCGCCCGACTTGGCGTCGACGACCTTGAAGTCCTCCTGCCCCAGCACCAGTTGCTTGACGTCGGTGATGGTGATGTAACTCGAGGTCTGCGTGTCGTAGAGGCGACGATTCGGGTACTTCTTGATCAACCGGGTCTCGGCCATGCTGTCTCCCAATGACGTGTCAGGTCGGTGCCCGCAAGTTGAAGATGCGAGCACCGCACGACCGGCCGGATTTGTCTTGTTGGCTGCTCCGGTCTATGGCGCACTGCAACAACGAGCCGCGATTCTACACGCATCCCTTTGCCCTTCAATGCCTTAGGCCAAGTCGCGGCGCGTCATTGCCGGGCCGTCAGCCCATGTGCAGTCCCCCATTCAGGGAGAAGTCCGCACCGGTCGCGTAGCCGCCCTCGGCGGACGCGATCCACGCCACGATCGATGCTATTTCTTCAGGCTGCCCCAGCCGTTTCAGCGGCACGGTGGCGACGATCTTCTCGAGCACGTCCGGACGGATCGCGCGCACCATGTCGGTCCCGACATAGCCGGGCGAGATGGTATTGACGGTGACTGCCTTGCTCGCCAGTTCCTGCGCCAGGGCCATGGTGAAGCCGTGGATGCCGGCCTTGGCGGTCGAGTAGTTGGTCTGGCCGAACTGCCCTTTCTGCCCGTTGACCGACGAGATGTTGATGATGCGTCCGAAGCCGCGCTCGCACATGTCGTCGACCACCTGCTTGGTGACATTGAAAAGCGAATTCAGGTTGGTGTCCATGACCGCGTCCCAGTCGGCCTTGCTCATCTTGCGAAACGAGCCGTCGCGCGTGATGCCGGCGTTGTTGACCAGCACATCAATTGGGCCATGGGCAGCCTTGGCATCCTTGAAGGCCTGCACGGTGGAATCCCAGTCCGCCACATTGCCAACCGAGGTGTAAAAGGTGTAACCAAGCGCCTTTTGCTCATCAATCCACTTGGTGTGGTCGCGGCTCGGCCCGCAGCCGGCGATGACCACGAATCCTTCCTTGTGCAGGCGTTGGCAGATCGAAGTACCGATGCCACCCATGCCACCGGTGACGTATGCAACTTTTGCCATTTTTGTCTCCCTATCAAGACTACGTTGAAAATCCTAGGACACGCGTACTTTGACATACTCCCCGGGCGCCGGACCGAGCGGCTTGTATTTCGCGTTACCGGCCGTACGCGGCGCAGCCACGGAGCGGCCAAGATGCGACTTGCTCCAGCGCGCCCAGTCGTTCCACCAGCTGCCCGGCACTTCGTCAGCGGCCGCGAGCCAATCCTCTGCCGACGCCGGCAGACGCCTCCCAGCAGAAGCCCAGTAGCTGCGCCGCCTGCGGTGCGCAGGATTGACGATGCCGGCGATGTGTCCGGAGGCGCCAAGCGCGAATCGCACCGGCCCGCCAACCAGATGCGAAGTCGCAAAGGCCGAACGCCAGGGCACGATGTGGTCCTCGCGGGTGGCCAGAACGTAAGCAGGCATTTTCAGGCGTCGCAGATCGACCGATTCTCCCAGCGCACTGATGCCGCCAGGCTCGCGCAGACGGTTCTCCAGGTACATCGAGCGCAGGTAGTGGCAATACATCGGCCCCGGCAGGTTGGTACTGTCGGCGTTCCAGTAGAGGAGATCGAAGGGTTGCGGCGCGCGGCCCATGAGGTAGCTCTCGGTCGCGCTGTTCCAGATGAGGTCGCGCGGACGCAGCGAGGCAAAGGCGGCCATCAGCTCGCGCCCGCCGACCAGGCCACCCTTGGCGAGGAGTGCCTCGCGCTGCGCCACCGTGGCGGCGTCGATGTAGACGCCTATGCTGCCGACGTCCGAGAAATCGAGCAAAGTGGCCAGCAGCGTCAGGCTCGCCACCGGTTCTTCGCCTCGCGCGGTCAGCGCGGCCAAGGCACTGGCAAGTATGGTCCCGCCTACGCAGAATCCCAGCGCGTTGATGGCGGGACTCCCGCAGATCGAACGCACTGCGGCGATCGCTTCGACTACCCCCATCCGCAGGTAGTCGTCCCAGCCCAGGTGCGCCTGGCCGGCGCCAGGATTGCGCCACGACACCATGAAGACCGTGTGCCCGGCGGCGACGCAATAGCGCACAAACGAACTCTGCGGCGCCAGGTCCAGGATATAGAACTTGTTGATGCAGGGCGGCACCAGCAGGAACGGCCGCTCGTACACCTTGGCCGTCAGCGGCTTGTACTCGATCAACTGAAACAGCTCGTTCTCGAATACCACCGCGCCCTGCGAGGTCGCCACGTTGCGGCCAACCTCGAACTGACTCTCGTCGGTCATCGACACATGGCCCTGACGAAGGTCCCCGAGCAGGTTCTGCAGCCCCTTGGCGATGCTCTCGCCCTTGGTCTCGATCGCCCTTTGCTGGGCCTCTGCGTTCAGGGCCAGGAAGTTGCTCGGGGCACTGGCGGCGTTCCACTGTTCGACGGCGAAACGCAGCCTGGCACGTGTCTTTTCGTCTCCCTCGACGGCGTCGACCAGCGACGCCAGCGTGCGCGCCTGCAGCAGGTACTGGGCCGCCGCGAACCCGGCCATCGGATTGCGGCTCCAGGCTTCGGATTGGAAGCGCTTGTCCTTGGCCGCCGTCTTGCCTAGCATCGCCTGGTTCCACAGATCCATCACAGCTTGCTGATACTGTTGTTGAATGGCCTGCAGCTTGGCCGGTGAGAACTGGATCCGTGGCATTGCCGGCATGCCGGCGGCGGGTTGCAGATGGGACGGCATCGCGGAAAACAAGGCCTTCATCATGCCGCC
>JBJXGS010000060.1:0-3364 GCA_046160545.1 Burkholderiales bacterium | reverse complement strand
CGCCCATGCCACCAGCGGCGTGATGATGAAGCCGGAGCGGGTCGGAAAGTCGTCCAGCCGTCCCAGCAGCATGTCCGGCGAAAGATTGAGGTTTATCTCCTCACGCGTCTCGCGCAATGCGGCCTGGGTGGCTGTCTCGCCCTGATCCAGGCGTCCGCCCGGAAAGGCGAACTGGTTGGCGTGGCGGCGCATGCCCATCGGCCGCAGCGTCAGAAGGAGCGCCGCGTTGCCATCGCCGGCGTCGGCGGCGATCAACACAACTGCGGCGCGGCGCAACGCCGGGTCGGTGTGGCGCTGGCGCGGATGCGCTGCCAGATGCCTGGCCAGGCGTTCGCGCAAGCCGGGCTCGAACCGATAGCTCATCTGTGCATGGCCCCACAGGCGCTAATATCGGCGCCCCGCCATCGTACTGGAGCCCTGCCATGCCGCAGTCCTACGTTAACCCGCCCACCCTCACCAAACCGACCGGCTACTCGCATGTAGCCATCGTGCCCGCCGGCAGGCAGGTACACATCTCCGGTCAGGTGGCCTTGGATGCCGCCGGTCAGGTGGTCGGTCGCGGCGACCTGTCGGCCCAGGCCGAACAGGTTTACGCCAATCTCGACGGCGCGCTCAAGGCCGCCGGCTGTACCTGGGCGAATGTCTTCAAGCTTGTCACCTACGTGGTCAACCTCACGCCCGAGATGGCGCCGCGCGTCCGCGCCGTGCGCGCGCGTTACCTGGGCAATCTGGACGCTCCGGCATCGACCATGGTCGGTGTGACTTCGCTGGTGAACGCTGACCTGCTGATCGAGGTCGAGGTCATCGCCTATCTGGGTTGATGCCGCCTGCCGGGCGCGACGGGCGCCGGCCGCACTCGGCGAGCGAATCACCCTTCGCCCAGAGCCTGCGTCACCGCCGCGCGCAGCGTCGAGGGTCGATAGGGCTTGGTGATATAGCCATCGGCGCCAAGGAGCACACCCTTGGCGATGTCGGCACGATCGGTGCGGCCGGTCACCATGAGCACGCGTATGGCCTTCAAGGTCGGGTGCTGCTTGACCTTTTCCAGGATCGTAAAACCATCGGCGTCCGGCAGTTCCACATCCAGCAGGAGCACGTCGGGCGCCGGCTTGGCATTCAAGGCGTTGATGATGTCTTCGCGCTTCTGCGCGACCTTGATTTCATGGCCGTCCTTGCCGACGATGGTCTTGAGCATCGCGACTTGCAAGTCGTCGTCCTCGACGATCAGGATGCGTCGCTTGCGACCGGCCGCGCTGCGCGCCTCCGCGGCGAGGGTGGATGCGGCGAGTTCCGGCGGTTGCATGAAAAAGCCCGCGCGGTTGATGGTATCGACAGTACTCTTGGCCTCGATCATCGCCATGTGCGTGGTCTGGACCAGCCTGTCGTCGGGCAGCGCCGCCGCCGTGGCGGAGTTTTTCTTCATCCACTGGCCGACGGCGGCGACGGTGGCCTTGAACTCCGGATCGCTGGTCATTTCGACATATCCGTCGTAGGTATATGTCGAGGCCTCGATCGGCTCGTGGGCGGGAGCGAACCTCGCGGCCGACGCCGTCGCAGCCGTACCGCCGGCAGCGGGCTTGATGTAGCCCAGGCGGGCCAGTTCGGCGAACCAGGGTTTGATGTCGTCCAGCGACAGGTGCGGCAGCTGTGCGGAGAGTTGCTTGACTGTCAACGCCCCGTCGACAGCAGACAGCAGGCGGCGAAACGAAGCCGACAAGGGAGCACGCGGATCGAGCATCGCATCGATGCCGTCCTGGGTCTTGAGGAATACGTCGTTCGGGCTCATCGCCAACACCGGGTAGGGGACTACGGAAGTGTACCGCCTGGCCGGTGCGCTTGCCCGTACGGGCAGCTTTTCCGCCCAGTCACCGCGCGCCGGGCCGCAGGGCAGATCAGACGGGATAGATCAGCGAATTGGGAATCAGTTCGCTGTCGAAGACGCAGATCTTTTCACGGAATCTGAGCGCACCGCCATCGTCGACGACGCAGTCCAGGTAGCGGCCCACGTTGAAGACTTCCGACAATTCGTTCTGCTTGGTGCGAAAGACTGCGTAGTTGGCCTGGGTACGCACGACATTCGCGTCGGCTTCACGGATGAAAAGCCCCGAGACGATGTGGCGCTGGTAGTAAGGCTGGTGATACAGCGTGGTGGTGATGCCGAAGATGCGGTCGCGCAGCATGCCGCGCGACTCCGCCGCCATGGTCGCAAGCGGCAGTCCGCGATCGTGGTTCTCGCGCGGCACCACGCGATAGATGCAGTCCTCGACGAACAGTTCCAGCCATGACGCGTAATCCGCCGCGTCGAGCGCTCCAGCGTAGCGCGCATAGAGGTCGTCAAGCGCAACCTTGAGTTCAATGCCTGTTTTCAAAGCCGTCAGACCTCCATGACCTTGCGGTAGTAGGAATACATGCCGCGGATCAGGGTCTCGGTGACCATGTGGTCGGTGTTGCCAGTGCCGGTGCCGCCGAGTTCGACGAGCGTCTGGTGGTCCTGGTGCTGGGAGAAGCCGACCTGCGACAGTTCCACCACCTCGCCGTCATCGGCCGAGACCAATCCAGCCGGGCCGAACAGGTTGGCCTGACGCAGGCGGCGCCGCGTCATCTCCGGGGTGTCGTCGGCGAAGCCGAAGTGGGTCCAGACGAAGTCGAAAGTGCCGACCCCGCGCGGCACGATCTGACGGGTCGAGATCGAGTTGACGTTGTGCTGGATGATGAGCGATGGAAAGATGGTCTGCATGCAGGCGGTCGGCACCGCGTCGATGCCGAGGTCGCCGCCTTTCCACCAGGCTTCGGGCACCACATCGAGAATGCGGTCGTCGGCCAGCTTCATGTCCTCCTTGAAACTCGACACGCCCTGGGTCACTTCACCCTTGCCGCCGTCATTCTTGAAGCCGATCATCGCGGCGTGGCGCAGGTGCCGGTCGGTGCGCATGTAGGAGCGCTGGTCGGCGCGCCACAGGCCGAAGGTGACGAACCAGGTGTGCAGGAGTCCCGGGTGATACGGGTCCTTGATGTTTTCCTGCATCAGCTTCCAGTTGCCCGGAATGCGCTGACGCGAATAGCCCAGGATCGTCAGTTCGCGCCCGTCGAAGGCGCGTTCGAACCAGGGTCTGATCTCCCCGAGGTAGGTGTCAAAGTCCTCCACGTTGTGGTCGAAGGATGCGAACACGACGCCGTTCTTGACCGCCACCTTGAGTCGCGTCAGCCCATGCTCCTCGTTGCGAAAACCGGCGGGCATGCCGCCGTTGACGCGGCCGTCCTGGCGCACGCCGCGCCGGAACGGCAGGCCGATCAGGTTGCCCTTGAGGTCGTAGTTCCACTGGTGGTAGGGGCAGATGAAGTCGCGGCGGTTGCCGAAGTTCTC
>JBJXGS010000059.1:0-13474 GCA_046160545.1 Burkholderiales bacterium | reverse complement strand
TGTCGGCGTGATTTCCACCGTCAACTGCTCGGCCACGGTCTCGCAGGCGGTGGCGGCGCATTTTTCCGCGCCTGGTGCGCTGGCCGCCTGGCCCAATGTCGATGGCGTGGTCGCGCTGACCCATTCCTCCGGCTGCGGCATGGATTCGACCGGCGAAGGCATCGACGTGCTGCGCCGTACCATCGCCGGCTATGCGACCCACGCCAATTTCGCCGGCGTGCTGCTGATCGGACTGGGCTGCGAATCCAACCAGATGAGCGCGCTCCTGGTCGCGCAGGGACTGGCCGAGGGCGGCTTGCTGCGTACCATGAACATCCAGGACATCGGCGGCACGCGCAAGTGCATCGAGTGGGGCATCGCGCAGGTGCGCGAGATGCTGCCCCAGGCCAATGCGGTCAGCCGCGAACCCTGTCCGGCCAACCACATCACCCTCGGCCTGCAGTGCGGCGGCTCGGACGGCTATTCGGGCATCACCGCCAACCCCGCGCTCGGTGCCGCCGTCGACCTTTTGGTCGCGCACGGCGGTACTGCCATCCTTTCCGAGACGCCGGAGATCTATGGCGCCGAGCACCTGCTGACGCGCCGCGCAGTCTCGCGCGAGGTCGGCGAGAAGATCGTGGCGCGCATCAAGTGGTGGGAAGACTACTGCGAGCGCAACAAGGGCGAGATGAACAACAACCCGTCGCCGGGCAACAAGGCGGGCGGGCTCACCACCATTCTGGAAAAGTCGCTCGGCGCGGTTGCCAAGGGCGGCACCACCAACTTGGTCGATGTCTACGAGTACGCACAGCCGGTCACGCAAAAGGGTTTTGTCTACATGGACACCCCGGGCTACGACCCGGTCTCGGCCACCGGCCAGGTCGCCGGTGGCGCCAACCTGATCTGCTTTACCACCGGTCGTGGCTCGGCCTACGGCTGCATCCCGTCACCGTCGATGAAACTCGCGACCAACACGCCCCTGTATCTCAAGCAGACCGACGACATGGACATCAACTGCGGTGTCATCCTGGATGGCGGTGCGAGCGTGCAGCAGCTCGGTGAACAGATCTTCGCTCGTGTGCTCGAGATCGCCTCGGGCAGGAAGTCCAAGAGCGAGGAGTGGGGCTACGGTCACCTTGAATTCGCGCCCTGGATCATCGGCGCGACCATGTAGCAGACCCCGGCGCAGGCCATGCAGGAAAGCCTCGCCCCCCTCATCGTGGCCATGGCGGCGCTCGGCATGGCGCTGGCCTTCCTGTTTGCCGACCGCGATGCGCCGACCAGCCGCATGTTGTCGATCTTCCTCGCTTTTCTTGGCGGCTCGCTCGCACTCGACATACTGGTCGGCAAGCCGTATCGCATGGCCTATGGCGTTCCGCCCTGGGACGGCATCTACGCCGTGTTGCAGATGGTATCTGCCGTCGCGGGTTGCGAATGGGTGCTGCGCGTGCGACAGACCATTCCGGCCGGGCAGCTCAACACCCGTAATGGCGACCGCCTGATTCGTGTCGCGCAGGGATTTGCGGTCTTGCACGGGCTCCTCGCGCTGGCATTGCCGGTCGAGCATGCGCTTTACTTTGCCAACCTCGAAGCGTTGCGCTTCGAGGCCAACAACCCTTATTTCTATCTGTTCGCCGTACCGCTCGGCCTCATGGTGTTTTTCGCAAGCGCGTCGGCGCTGCTCATGCTCAACCGCCGGCCGGACCGTGCCGAGGCGGTGCGCGGCTTGTCGTTCGTGCTCGGCGCACCGTTCCTGGCCGCGTCGATTTTCCTGCCCGTGAACCTGGCGCCCGTGAGTGGCATCACCGGGCTCATGATCCTCCTGATCGGTGCGGTGCAGTACCACGTCGCGCAGGGGCGGCGCGCCCAGTTCATGGCGCGCTTCCTGAGCCCGCAGGTGGCTGAGATGGTCGCGCGGCGCGGCATCACCAGCGCCACTGATGAACAAACCCTGGAATTGTCGGTGGTCTCCTGCGACCTGCGTGGTTTCACGGCCTTCACCGCGGCGACCTCATCTTCAAGGGTGATCGCCATCCTGCGCGAGTACTACGATGCCGTCGGCGCCGCGGCGGCCGAGTTCGGCGGCACGATCAAGGATCAGGCCGGCGACGGCGTGTTGATCCTGGTTGGCGCGCCCCTGCACTATGGCGATCACGCGGCACGCGCAGTCGCGATGGCGCGGCGCATCCGTGAGCGCGGCATGGAAGTTACGGCGCGTCATTCCGGGGGCGATCTCACGCTGGGCGTCGGCGTCGGGGTTGCGACAGGTTTCGTCACCGTTGGAGTTATTGGCGCTGCATCGCGACTGGAATACACCGCGGTGGGCCCGGCAGTCAACCTTGCCTCGCGCCTGTGCAGCGAAGCGTCGCACGGCGAGGTACTCACCGAGCCGCGCACCACCGAGTGCGCCGCAGCGGCCGCCGGCGAATTTCGCGCCGGCGAGCCATTGCGCCTGAAAGGTTTCGCTGAACCCGTGCAGAGCTTTGTCTTGTCCCCCGTCTGAGGCACCCTTGATGCTATCTTTGCCTGCCTGTCCGGCCACCTCGCTGTTGGTGGCCGTGGTCCTAATGAGCGGATGCACGACCATGAACCCAACTCCTCCGGCGGCTGTCGCCGAATTCGCCCCCACCGGGACGCTGCGCGTCGCAATCAACTACGGCAACGCCGTGCTGGCCGCGCGCGACGCTGCCAGCGGCGAACTCTCCGGGGTTTCGGTTGACCTGGCGCGCGAACTTGCGCGCAGGTTGGGGGTGCCGGTCGCCTTCACCGGCTTCAACACCGCCGGCCGGGTCGTCGACGCGGTCAAGACCGGCACGCTGGATGTGATGTTCCTCGCCATCGACCCGCTGCGCGCCAACGAGATCGACTACAGCGCTGCCTACGTGCTGATCGAGGGCGCCTATGCGGTGTCCCAGGTCTCGCCGATCCGCGCCAATGCCGAGGTCGACCGTGCCGGCGTGCGCGTGGTCGTCGGCGCCGGCAGCGCCTACGACCTTCATCTCACGCGCGAACTCAAGTCCGCCACGATCGTGCGGGTGCCGAATTCGCAGGCTGTCGTGCCGACGCTCATCGAGCAGAAGCTCGAGGTTGCCGCCGGTGTCAAGCAGCAGCTCGAGGCCGACCTGAAACGGACCCCGGGTCTGCGCCTTCTTGACGGACGCTTCATGGCTATTCACCAGGCCATGGGTACACCGCGCGGCCGGCCTGCGGCGGCACGATATCTGGGGGAATTCGTCGAGGAGATGAAGGCCTCGGGCTTTGTCGCAGAGGCACTGCGGCGGCATCGCATCGAAGGCGCGCAGGTTGCGCCACCGGGGCGTTAAACTGGAATAGTCGCAGCGCGCAGGGCGTTTGCTCAGCGCAGCGGCAGCCGAACCGCAATCGAATTGATTCAGGGAGAAAACCGTGAAAACGAAGTTTTTTGCAACTCTTGCCGCAGGCTGCCTCTTGGCCGGCGCTGCCGCCGCAGTACACGCGGCAGACGATGCATCGGCTCTGCTGCGCCGCGCCGAACTCGCCATGGGTGGCGCAGGCTTGCAATCCCTGCGCTTCAACGCGTCCGGTACCGGCAGCACCTTCGGCCAGGCCTTCAAGCCCGGGTTCAGCTGGCCCATGCTTGGCTACTCGGCCTTTGCGCGCACCTACGATTACGGCAATGCCGCCATGCGCGAAGAGTTTGCGCGCAGCCGCGCCGAGCCGACCGGTGGTGGCGCCATACCGCTGATGGGAATGGGCGCGCAGCGCGCGACCTTCTTCCTGCGCGGCGACACGGCCTGGAACCAGACTGGTCCGAACGCCTTCGGTCCCGCCTGGGTGGCCGTCGGCGGTCGCATTCACGACCTTTGGACCTCGCCCCACGGTGTCCTCAAGGCCGCCTTGCGCAACCAGGCGACCGTAAGTTTCAAGAGCGAGAAGGGCCGCTCATTGGCGGCGGTGTCGTTCACCGAGCCGGGACGCTTCAAGGCCACCGCTTACATCAATGCCGACTACCTGGTCGAGCGGGTCGAATCCGTCCATCCCCATGCCGTGCTGGGCGATGTTGCGCTGACCACCCGCTACAGCGATTACCGCGACCACGGTGGCGTGAAGTTTCCCGACCGCATGATCCAGACCCACGGGTCGACCGTGGTGCTTGATGTTGTCACCGGTGGTGTGCAGGTCAATGCCCCGGCGGGGATCGAGGTGCCGGCGTCGGTACAGGGCGCCGTGGAGCGCGTCACTGCCGAGAAGGTCGCCGATGGCGTCTGGTTCCTGGGTGGCGGCAGCCACAACAGCGTCGCCATCGAGATGAAGGATCACATGATCCTGGTTGAGGCGCCGCTCTTTGACGGGCGTACCAACGCAGTCATCGAGGAGGTCAAGAAGCTCGGCGGCGGCAAGCCATTGCGCTACGTGGTCAATTCGCATCATCACTTCGATCACGCAGGCGGCCTGCGCGCTGCGGCTGCTGCAGGCGCGACCGTTGTGGTCGCGCAGGAGAGCAAGGCCCTGTTTGAGAAAGCCTTCGCCAACCCCAACCGTATCCGCCCGGATTCCCTCGCCACCTCCAAGCGCCGTGCAAAGGTGATGGCCTTCAACGCAGCCGGCAAGACCAGCGGGTCTTTGGGCGACGCCTCGCGGCCGGTCGAAGTGCACGCCATCCAGGGCAGTGTGCATGCCACCGGCTTCAACATGGTCTGGCTGCCGCGCGAGCGCCTTTTGATCCAGGCCGATGCCTACACGCCAATGCCGCCCAACGCGCCGGCGCCGACTCCGCCCAACGGCAACAATGTCAACCTGGCGGAAAACATCGACCGCATGGGCTGGAAGGTCGATCGCCTGTTGCCGCTGCACGGCAGGGTGGTACCGTTGGCCGAGCTGCATCGCACCATCGGGCGCAAGTAGCCCTGCAAGCGCGGAACCTGCCGGCGCCATCCTCGGGCCAGCAGGTTTTTCGCGTTTTGCCAGCGTATCCTGCGACATTCCGGTGCAGGATATCGGGTAAATCCTGAGGCGGGTCGCGCCTAGCCCTGTGGTAATCTGCGCCGCCGTCTGAACACACGCCTTCTCCTCTGAGAGAGGCAGTGCACCAACATTTTCCAGGAGACAATCACATGCGTGCTTCGCGCCGTCGTTTCGCCCTTGCCACTGCATCCGCTGCCGCAATCGCCGGCGCGCCCGCCATCGTCCGCGCCCAGGACAAGGTCATCCGCGTTGCCTACATCGACCCGTTTTCCGGGCTGATGGCTCCGGTTGGCGCCAATGGCTTCAAGCAGTTCCAGGCCGTCGCCGAACTGGTCAATTCCAGGAAGCTGGCCGGCGACTACAAGATCGAGATGGTGTCATTCGACAACAAGCTTTCGCCGCAGGAGTCCCTGTCGGTTTTGAAGCAGGCGATCGACCGCGGCATCCGCTTCGTGACCCAGGGCAACGGCTCGGGCGTCGCACTTGCGCTGCAGGACGCGATCGAGAAGCACAACGAGCGCAACCCCAAGGACCAGGTCGTGTTCTTCAACTACGCCGCGGTCGACCCCGACATGACCAATTCGAAGTGCTCGTTCTGGCACTTCCGCTTCGACGCGAACTCGGACATGAAGATGGAGGCGATGACGACCTTCATGAAGGGCAAGCCCGAGATCAAGAACGTCTACCTGCTGAACCAGAACTACGCATTCGGCCACCAGGTGCAGCGCGCCGCGGAGGAACTGCTGCCGAGGAAGCGTCCGGACATCAAGATCGTCGGCAAGGATCTGCATCCGCTGGCGCAGGTCAAGGACTTCGCACCCTATATCGCCAAGATCCGCGCCGCGGGCGCCGATACGGTCATCACCGGCAACTGGGGCAACGACCTGACCCTTCTGGTCAAGGCCGCCAAGGAAGCCAACCTCAACGTCAACTTCTACACCTACTACGCCGGTGTAATCGGCACGCCGGCGGCCATGGGCGCGGCGGCGGAAGGCAAGGTCTTCGCGACCAGCTACTGGAGCACCAACGTCAAGAACGCGGCGCTGCAGACCTACCTCGACTTCAAGAAGAAGCACAACGAGGAGTTCTACACGGTCTCGACCTGGAACATCCTGCACATGCTGGCCGCCGCGGTCAAGCAGACCGGCGGCGCCGATCCGCTCAAGGTCGCGCGCGCGCTGGAAGGCATGAAGATGCAGGGCCCGCTGGGCGAAATCGAAATGCGCCGCACCGACCACCAGCTGCAGCAACCGCTGTTCGTGAGCGTCTGGCAGAAGCGTGACGGCAAGGCGGTCAAGTACGACGTCGAGAACACCGGCTACGGTTGGGCTGACCTGGTGCAACTTGAGCCCTATGTCGCCGCGCAGCCGACCACCTGCAACATGAAGCGGCCCGCCTAAAGGACGCTTGCGGGCGCAGCCGGAGGCCGGGCCTCCGGCGCCCCCGCGCGGTTTTGGCAATGGAGTTCTTCGCGCTGTCCATGCTCAACGGCCTGTCCTACGGCCTGTTGCTGTTCATGTTGTCCTCCGGACTGACGCTGATTTTCTCGATGATGGGCGTGCTCAACTTCGCCCACGCGAGTTTCTACATGATCGGCGCCTACGCGGCCTACAGCGTTTCGACCAAGATCGGCTTCTGGCCGGCGCTGGTGATTGCGCCACTGGTGTGCTTTGCCATCGGCGCCCTGGTCGAGCGCGTGTTGCTGCGCCGGGTGCATCAGTACGGGCATGTTTCGGAACTGCTGCTCACGTTCGGCCTTTCTTACCTGATCGTCGAGTTCATCCGACTCATCTACGGCCGGCTGCCGGTGGAATACAAGATTCCGGCCGAGCTCGACGGGCCGCTGTTCCAGGTCTTCTCGAGCACTTTCCCCATCTATCGTGGCTTCATGGCCCTGGTCGCAGTACTTATGCTGGTATCGATCTACCTGGTTCTGACGCGCACGCGCATCGGCCTGGTGATACAGGCGGCGCTGACCCATCCGCAGACCGTCGAGGCGCTGGGCCACAACGTGCCGCGCGTGTTCATGCTGGTCTTTGGTGGCGGTACCGCGTTGGCGGGGCTGGCCGGGGTGATCGGCGGCAACGCCTTCATCACCGACCCCAGCATGGCTGACTCGATCGGGCCGATCGTCTTTGTCATCGCGGTCGTCGGCGGCATGGGGAGCCTGGCCGGCGCCTTCATCGCCTCGCTCCTGATCGGCCTGATCCAGACCTTCGCGGTCGGCATCGACGCCTCGCTCATGGGCGCGCTCAACGCGCTGGGCGCCGGCATCACCCCGGACACCTTCTTCTACTCCGTCTGGAGCCTCAAGGTGTCGCAGGTCGCGCCGGTGCTTCCCTTCGTGATCATGGTGCTGATGCTGATCTTCAGGCCCAAGGGCCTGATGGGCACGCGCGAGGGTTAAGAGCGTGGCGAACGGTTCCGCAGGCGGCATGGGGCGCGCGATCGTGTGGGGCAGCACAGCGCTTTTGATGCTGGTTCTGCCGCTTTACTTCAGCTCCGGCTTTGCGCTCACGCTGCTGTCGCAGATGGGCATCATGATCATCTTCGCGCTCTCCTACAACATGCTCCTGGGGCAGGGCGGCATGCTGTCGTTCGGGCACGCGGTCTATTCCGGCCTGGGCGCCTATTTCGCGGTGCACGCGATGGTGCTCATGGGCAAGGGGACATTGCCGGTCGCGATCTCGCTCCTGCCGCTGATCGGTGGGGTAGCCGGCATGGTCTTTGGCGTCATCTTCGGCTATGTCTCGACCAAGCGCGCGGGCACCACCTTTGCGATGATCTCGCTGGGTATCGGCGAACTGGTATTCGCCTGTTCGCTCATGTTTCCGGGTTTTTTTGGCGGCGAGGGCGGCATTTCGGGCAACCGCGCCATCGGCCAGGCTTTCATGGGGGTCGACTACAAGTCGTCCCTGCAGGTCTATTACCTGATCGCGGTGTGGTGTTTCCTGTGCATGATCGCGATGTTCGGCTTCACCCAGACCCCGCTGGGGCGCATATCGAACGCCGTACGTGACAACCCCGAGCGGGCAGAATTCGTCGGCTATGACACCCAGAAGGTGCGCTGGCTGGTCCTGATCGTCTCCGGTTTTTTTGCCGGCATCTCCGGCGGCCTGTCGGCGATCATGTTCGAGATCGTCACCGCCGAGAACGTCTCGGCGATCCGTTCCGGCGGCGTGCTGCTGGCCACCTACATTGGCGGCGCACTGTTCTTTTTCGGACCCATCCTGGGCGCCTGCCTGTTCATTTTCTTTGTCGTCGCGCTTTCCGAATTCACCAAGGCGTGGCTCCTGTACCTGGGATTCTTCTTCGTTCTCATGGTCATGTACGTGCCGGGCGGGCTGGCGAGCCTGATACTGATGCAGTTCCCGCTGGCGCGCTCGGGCCGGGCACGCGAGATGCTGGGCCCCTACGCACGCGCGGGAGCGGCGGGGCTGGTACTCATGGCGGGCACGATCCTGTTGATCGAGATGACCTACCACGCGTCGCTGGAGTCCGCCTCAGGCAGTGTGGTGCGCCTGTGGGGCATGAACCTCGACGTCGCATCGGTCGCGCCTTGGGCTGTCGCGGCAATTCTGTTTGCGGCCGGCTTTGCGGGCATGGTGCGCTACGGCGCCCAAGTGCGCTCGCGCTACGGCGACATCATGGCCGACCTGCTGGCTAAGACAGCATGAGCGAACTCGCGATCGAACTGCGCGACCTCAAGAAGTCCTTCGGTCGCACAGAGATCATCCGCGGGGTCAACCTCGGGATTACGCGCGGCGAGCGCCACGCCATCATCGGCCCCACCGGGGCCGGCAAGTCGACCCTGTTTCACCTGATTTCCGGGCGCATTCCCGAGACCAGCGGCGACATGCTGGTCAAGGGTACGCGCATCAACGGCTTGAAGCCGTTCCAGATCAATCGCCTGGGCCTGTCGCGCAGCTTCCAGATCACCAACATCTTCGCCAACCTGTCGGTCTACGAAAACCTGCGCTGTGCGGTGCTCTGGAGCCTGGGCTACAAGTATTCGTTCTGGCATCCGGTCAACAAGCTCTCGGACGTACGCGAACGCGCAGAGAGGGTGTTGGAGGAGATCGGCATGCAGCGCCGGCGTTCGGTCGCAGCAGGCCTCCTCACCTACGCCGAGCAGCGGGCGCTGGAGATCGGCATCACCATCGCCGGCGGGGCCGATGTGATCATGCTCGACGAACCCACGGCAGGCATGAGCCACTCCGAGACCGACCAGGCCGTGGCGCTGATCCGCAAGGTCAGCGAAGGCCGTACCCTGGTCATGGTCGAACACGACATGGGCGTGGTGTTCGGCCTGGCCGACCGCATCTCCGTCCTGGTGTACGGCGAGGTCATCGCCACCGATGTGCCGGCCAGGATCCGCGGCAACGCCGCGGTCCAGGAAGCCTACCTGGGCACTCCTGCCGAGGCGGACGCATGAGTGCCATGCTCGAAGTTTCCGGCCTGCACGCCTACTACGGCAAGAGCCACATCCTCGACGGGGTCGAACTGAGGCTGGGTGAGGGCGAGATCGTGAGCCTGCTCGGTCGCAACGGCGTGGGCCGCTCGACGACCATCAAGGCCATCATGGGCATGGTCGACGCGCGCGGCTCGGTGCGTTTCAAGGGCGAGGAATTGCTGGGGCGCAAGCCATTTGAAATCGCCCACAAGGGCATCGGCTACGTGCCGGAGAATCGCGACATCTTCCCGACCTTGACCGTTGAGCAGAACCTCATCCTGGGCATGAAGGGCAAGCAGGAAGGGAAGTGGAGCTTCGGCGACATGTACAACCTCTTCCCGCGCCTGAAAGAGCGCCAGCACACTGCGGCCGGTGTCCTGTCCGGCGGCGAGCAGCAGATGCTGACCCTGTGCCGCACCCTGATGGGCGATCCGGAACTGATCATGATCGACGAGCCTACCGAGGGCTTGGCTCCCAAGATCGTGACGCTGGTGGCCGACTACCTGAAGGAACTCAAGAACCGCGGCGTCGCCGTGCTCCTGGTCGAGCAAAAGCTCTCCATCGCGCTGGACATCTCCAACCGACTGTACGTGATGGGCCACGGGCAGATCGTCTTCGAGGGCACGCCCGCGGATCTCAAGGCCAACGAGGCGATTCGCAAGGAATGGCTCGAAGTCTGACGCCCGGGGCTGGCGAGCCTGATTTCCAGGGTGAATCCGAGTAGCATCCGCTCTCCCGCGCGCCGTAGCATTGCGCGCCGCAACATAAAAGGAAATCCGCATGAGCAACATCAGCGTGCGTGACGGTGTCGCCGTCATCGCCATGGCCAATCCGCCGATGAATACCATGTCGCATGCCAACCGCAGTGCGGTCAAGGCAGGCCTGGACGCCGCCAATGCCGACCCGTCGGTGAGGGCCATCGTGATCACCGGCGGCGGCAAGGTATTTTCCAGCGGCGCGGAAATCCGCGAGTTCAATACCCCGGCCGCAACTGCCGGCCCGGGTCTGGGTGAAGTCATTCGTGCGCTTGAAGAAAGCCCCAAGCCGGTCGTGGCCGCGATTCACGGCGTGGCCATGGGTGGCGGGCTGGAACTGGCGCTGGGTTGCCACTATCGCATCGGCAGCCCGGGCGCGCTGATCGCGCTGCCGGAAGTGAAGCTCGGCCTCTTGCCGGGCGCCGGTGGCACCCAGCGCCTGCCGCGCCTGGTGGGCATAGAGCAGGGCGTGAAGATGATCGTCAGCGGCGATCCGGTCAAGAGCGAGAAGTTCGCACCGGGCACGCTGTTCGAGGAAATCGCCCAGGGTGATCTGGTCGAGGCCGCGTGCGCGTTCGCGCGCAAGGTGGCCGACAAGGGGGCGCCTTTCAAGCGTGCGCGTGACCTGACCGTCAGCATCGACAACGCGCAGGAGTTCTTTGCCGCGACCCGTGCCAAGGTCGCCAAGGAGCATCGCGGTTACCCGGCGCCGCCCAGGTGCGTGGCGGCGGTCGAAGCCTGCACGACCATGGCCTTTGACGAGGGGCTCAAGTTCGAGCGCGAGGCGTTCCTGGCCCTGGTGGCGACCGACGAATCCAAGGCCATGCGGCACTACTTCTTCGGTGAGCGCACCGTCGCCAAGATTCCCGATGTGCCGGATGACACCCCGTTGCGCCCGATCAAGTCGGCAGCCGTGATCGGCGCCGGCACCATGGGTGGCGGCATCGCGATGAACTTTATCAACGCCGGTATCCCGGTGGCCCTGCTCGAGATGAAGCGGGAGGCACTCGACCGTGGCGTCGCGACCATCCGCAAGAACTATGAGAACACCGCCAAGAAGGGCCGCATGACCATGGAGGAGGTCGAGCAGCGCATGGCGCTCATCAGGCCGACCCTCTCCTATGACGACTGCAGCAACGCCGACATCGTCGTCGAGGCGGTCTTCGAGGACATGGCCGTCAAGGAGACCGTTTTCAGGAAGCTGGATGAGGTCATGAAGCCCGGCGCCATCCTGGCTTCCAACACCTCGACCCTGGACGTCAACAAGATCGCAAGCTTCACCAGGCGGCCGAATGACGTGATCGGCACGCACTTTTTCTCGCCGGCCAACGTCATGCGCCTCCTGGAGGTCGTGCGCGGCGGGAAGACCGCCAAGGACGTGCTGGCCACGACCATGAAACTGGCCAAGACGATCAGGAAGATCGGTGTTGTAGCGGGGGTGTGCGATGGCTTCATCGGCAACCGCATGATCGAGCAGTACTCACGCCAGGCCGGATTCCTGCTGGACGAGGGCGCATCGCCACAGCAGGTCGATGAGGCCATCGAAGCCATCGGCTTTGCAATGGGCCCGTTCCGTATGGGTGACTTGGCCGGCAACGATGTCGGCTGGTACATCCGCAAGCGCCGCTATGTCGAGAAACCGAACCTCAAGTATTCGAAGAGCGCCGACCTCATCTGCGAACAAGGGCGCTTCGGCCAGAAGACCGGCGCCGGCTGGTACGACTACAAGCAGGGCGACCGCACGCCTTACCCGTCGCCGGTGGTCGAGGAGATCCTCGCCGCTCACCGCAAGGCCTTGGGCATCACGGCGCGCCAGATCAGCGCCGCTGAAATCGTCGAACGCCTCATGTACGCGCTGGTCAACGAGGGCGCGCTCCTGCTCGAAGAAGGCATCGCCATGCGCGCGGTCGATATCGACATGATCTACATGACCGGGTACGGGGTGCCGCCGTACCTGGGTGGGCCGATGTTCTGGGCCGATCGCAAGGGGCTCGCCAATGTCGTGGCATCGATGCAGAAATTCGCCCAGAACCCCAATGCGGACCCCGCATTCTGGAAGCCGGCGCCGCTCCTGGCGAAGCTGGCGGCCGAAGGCAAGACCTTCAACTGATACTGATCTACGAAAACATCCGGATTACTCAACGTACCGACAAGGAGAGCACCATGACCGACGCCGTCGTCGTATCCACCGCCCGCACCGGGCTAGCCAAGTCCTGGAAGGGCGCCCTCAACATGACCCACGGCGCGACCATGGGCGGTGCCGTCGCCAAGGCCGCGATCGAGCGCGCCAGGATCGATCCGGCCGAAGTCGAGGACGTCCTCATGGGCTGCGCCACGCCCGAGGGCGCCACCGGCGGCAACATCGCGCGCCAGATCGCGCTCATGGCCGGCTGTCCGGTCACCGTTTCTGGCGCCACGGTCAACCGCTTCTGCTCCTCGGGCCTGCAGACCATCGCCATGGCGTCGCAGCGCATCATCGCCGGCGAAGCCGACATCTTCGTCGCCGGCGGGGTCGAGTCGATCTCGTGCGTGCAGAACGAGGCCAACAAGCACATGGCCCGCGATCCGGCGCTGGTGGCCAGGAAGCCCGAGATCTACTGGAACATGCTGCAGACCGCCGAGATGGTCTCCAAGCGCTACAACATCCCGCGCGAGGCGCAGGACCGCTACGGGGTGGCGAGCGTCAACCGCGCTGCCGCTGCGCGCGCCGCCGGCAAGACAAAGGATGAAATCATCCCGATCAAGGTGGCGATGAAGGTCGTCGACAAGCAGACCGGCGTTGAGACGACCAAGGAAGTCCTGCACGAGCGTGACGAGGGCATCCGCGAGGACACAACCTACGAGGGCGTCTCGCAGATCAAGCCGGCCATCGAGGGCGGCGTCATCACGGCGGGCAACGCGAGCCAGTTCTCCGACGGCGCCTCGGCGGCGGTGATCATGAACGCCAAAGTGGCCGAGCAGCGCGGTCTGAAGCCGCTGGGCATCTATCGCGGGTTTGCAGTGGCTGGTTGCGAGCCTGACGAGATGGGCATCGGCCCGGTGTTCGCGATCCCCAAGCTGCTCAAGAAGACCGGTGTTTCGATCAATGACATCGGCCTGTGGGAATTGAACGAGGCCTTCGCGGTGCAGGTCATCTACTGCCGTGACAAGCTCGGCATTCCCGATGAGCGCCTCAACGTCAACGGCGGTTCGATCGCCGTAGGGCACCCCTATGGCGTCACCGGCGCACGCCTGGTCGGGCACGCGCTGATCGAGGGCAAGCGCCGCGGTGTCAAGTACGTGGTCATCACCATGTGTGTCGGCGGCGGCATGGGCGCGGCCGGACTGTTCGAAGTCGCCTGAT
>JBJXGS010000058.1:0-16798 GCA_046160545.1 Burkholderiales bacterium | reverse complement strand
GCCTGCACCCGCGGCGCGCTGGCGAACCAGAGGGCACCCGGAGCGGGCCCGACCGGGCGGATTTGCGCAACAAACTCATACTCGCAGCCTGCCTCATCGGCAGTTCTTCCGTCCAGGCGCTTTCCCTTGGCGAAATTCGTGTCTCCTCCGGTGTCGGGCGACCGTTTCACGCCATCATCCCCTATGTACTTGGCCCCGGGGAGGAACTGAGCCCCGGCTGCGTTAGTCTGGCTGCCGATGCACCCTCGGGCAACGCCGATGTGCCGCATCTGAGCGGAGCCGGTATCACCGTCGAGTCCGCAGGTTCTGGCGGGCGCATCGTGTTGCGCACGCGCTCCGCAGTTTACGAGCCTGCCGTGCGTGCCTACCTGAGGTTCGCCTGCGGACCGAAGGTGAGTCTCACGCGCGAATGGGTGCTGCTGCTCGACGCGCCAGGCAGTCCGGTCGCGGATGAGCCCCGACCTGCTTCCGCGACCGCGGTGACTGAGCCGATAGCCCCTGTTGTGAGCGGTGAGCGCCCAGCGGCTGGCACGGCGCGCCGTGCCGCGCGGCTTCAGGTACCGGCCGTGACACCGGCGCTGGCGGCCGTTCCCGGGTCGGTCGGCGTTTCGCGGCAGGAGAAAAGTGCACGAGGCGAAACCCGCGCGCGAGCGCCGACCACCAAACCGGCTGCCGGAACATTTCGCTTGAGCCTGTCGCGGCCGGTAGACGTGCTGCCGGAGGAGCCCCCTTTCGCGGGTCTGAAGCGCAGCGATTCGCTCAGCGCCGGCGCAACCATCCAGCACACCCCGGAGCAGCTTGAACTCCTGCGCCTGCAGGCACGCATTGCGCTTTCCGAGGACCCGCTAGCCGAGGCCCTGCGCCTGCGCGAGCGCATTGCGGCCCTCGAAGCAGGCACCGCCAAGCTGCGCGGCGAAATCGAAAGTCTGGCGGCGTCGCGGCAGGCGGCCGAAGAGCGGGCCGAACGCCTGGCCCGGGAAAATCGGCGCATTTCGGCGTGGCTGGATGGATTATTGGTGGTCGTGGCCCTCATGGCCAGTGCGGCGCTGCTTGCCTGGCTCATGCGCCGATACCGAAAGGGCGCCGAGGCGCGCGAGGCGCTGGCGCGCAACTGGTCACCCGGCGCTGCGGTTGACGAAGGTCGCGTCACTCCGCCCGCTCTGCCGTCCGCGGGAGATCCGGACATTCCCGCCCAGTCTGCTCCAGCAGCGACCGCGCCCGCGGCTGCCTCGGCGGAACCACAGTTGCACCCGCTCAAGCCTCGACCGGCAACGCCAGCCACTGACAGCCCCCGCGCCGCGACCAAGGACGTCGATTACGAGCGCACCGTGGTGATCCCGCCGCGCCTGCCGCCTGCGCCGGCCGGTACACCGACCCAGTCGCCGCGCGCGTCGGCACCGAAGGCGAACCTGCCGTCCCCAGCGCTCCGGGCTGCGGACAGTCGGACGGGCGAGGAGGTGGACTTCTTCCTGCCACCCCCGAGCGAATCTTCCAAGCCTGCCGTCGCGCGAAGCGGCGCGCCGCGCTACCCAACCCAGCGCATGGCGACTCTTGCGCCGGCGCCTGCGGGAGGTACGGTGACAGACGCTCTGGCGCTGCCTGAAGCAGCAAAGGGCGAAGTCGTCAGCACAGCGGGACACGGACTGTCCGGAGGAGAGGGGGCGGAGCGCGCTGCGGCCTACCAGCAGGAGTTCGAGAACCGCATGTTTCCGGAGATCGCCACCGGCCGCGTCAAGCTGGATGATGCGCGCTCCATCGTCGTGCTGGCGCGTACCTACTACCAGGAGGACTTCGACGCCGCCAAGTCGATCGGCCTGCTCGAGTATGCGCTGGCGCGTGCCGCCGATCCGATGCGCATCCATCTGGCGTTGCTGGAGGTATTGCGCATGGAAAGGCGGTCGTCCGAGTACCTGGTGACCGCGCAATCGTTTCGTCGGCGCTACCCCGAGGGGGCCACCCACTGGCAGCTCATCGCGGCCTATGGCCGACTGCTCAATCCGGCTGAGGCAGCCTATGCCGGTGACCCGGTGCCAGGTCTCGACCTCGATACACCCTCCAATTGGCTGGGCTCGACCCTGGACATGACCAAATACGTGCTGGGACAGAAAGTCGCCGCATCGCTGCGCGAAGTGCCCGCATTGACACCGCGTGCTGCCGCATGAATTTCGACGACACACCTCCCTGGGCGCAGCTGGCGCCGGCCGAGTTCGCCGCGCGCGCCCTCGCCGCACTGGAACGGCGCCTCGCCAGCGGTGACACGGAGGTTCGCCCGCTTCTGGACCTGGACGACGAACTCGAGTCGCGCGTGCTGGCGCGGCGCGCGGCGTTGCGCCGCTCGCGCACCGGCGCAGGCGCCGGCCCGGACTTGCGGCCGCTTTGCCGGCAGATGCTGTTGGCGTTGTCGCATGCGGCGCAGAACGCCGCGCCGACATTCGATGCGCGCGTACTGCGCTGCGCCGGGCGGATTGCCCTGCTGTCGCTGCTCGCCGCCGAGCCGCTCGAAGCATCGGTCTGGACATTCGCACACCGCACCTGGGAGCGGGTGGAAGCGGCGGGGCCCGACGGCGCCGCGCTGGCGCGACCCTACTACACGCGCATGCTGCTTTCGACGACCCTGGTGCACTCCACCGCGACGCCACGGCAGCTCGACAAAACCTTTGAATGGCTGGCCGAAGCGGCGAGCCAGCTCGCGGTGGATCGGGAATTCGATGCATCGCGCCACTATTTCGGTGTCGATCTGGACAGCGAGTCAGGGTTGGTGCCCGGCGCGGTGGCACAGCCGGGCGGGCGCTGGCGTTATTTTGCGCACGCCGAACTGGCGCGCAACATTGTCGCGGCCCGCTCGGAAAATTTTCAGCGCATCAGTGTGGCGACCCTTGGGCTCTACGAGGACAATCCCCTGTTCGAGTTTCATGAGGCGCTCACCCAGCTGGAGCGTTACTGGGAATACGTGGAAGCGCGCCACTCGGGGCAGGATAACGGTCGCATGCGCCTTGCGGCGCGCGACGTCGATGCTGCCAGCGGATACGCGGCGTGTGCCGGCGCCGTGTTCGAGCCGTCCCTGGCAGAGCGCTGGTCCTTGGTCGACCTCTCCGAGACCGGAGCCGGGTTTCGCCTGGACCCCGCGAAGCCGCCGCCGCGCAAAGGCAGCCTGGCGGTGTTCGCCGATCCCGAGCGCAACGCCTGGATCCTGGCCACGGTGGTGCGAATCGCCTCGGTCGACGGCGCGATTGCCGTCGGAGTGCGCCGGCTCGCGCACACATGGCGGCCAGTGATACTGCTCGACGAGCATGCCGTAGAACCCGACCCGGATGAGGTGGGCACGCGGCTGGGCTTCTTTATCTTCGGTGACGATGCGCGCGGCCTGGCGGATTCGATACTGATACGCTCGGGAGCCTTCGATCCCACGCGTATCTTTGCGATCCGCCCTGGCAAGGATGTCTTCAAGGTGCGTCTGGCGCGCGTGATCCAATCGGGCAGCGATTGGGAGCGGGTCGGCTTCGACGTGCAGAAGCGTTGATGCGAAGCTGCGGTCAATCCCTGTGGCTAGGCACGGCACTCCTTGCCGCGGCGGTGCTGACACTGGCGTCGGCGATTCCGGCGCATGCGCAAAACGCCCCCGCCGATGGCGCCACCGGCGCTGCGGCAGCAGGCGGGTCTGCGGCGCCGGCCCAGGCGCAGCCGCCCGAGGCGCCGCTGCCTGCGGGGTTTCCAGCCGCGCTTGCGCAGGCGCTCAAGGCCGCGCGGCTGCCCGGCGCGGCTGTCGGTCTGATGGTGCAGGAAGTCGCGACCGGTCGGGTGATCGCGTCGCTCAACGCCGACCGTGCGCTCAATCCTGCGTCGGTCATGAAGCTTGTCACCACCTACGGTGCGCTCGAACTCATGGGCCCGTCATACCACTGGCGCACCGGATTTTTCGAGACTGGCGTGCGTCGCGGCGACGTGCTCGAGGGCGATCTGGTCATCCGCGGCTCGGGTGATCCGCGTTTCACCCAGGAGGCCTTGTGGCTGGCCTTGAAGGCGGTGCGCGCACGCGGCGTGCGCGAGATCCGCGGCAACTTCGTGCTTGACCGCAGCGCGTTCGATGCGGCCGGGCACGACCCTGCGAAGTTCGACGGCGATCCCCTGCGCGCGTACAACGCCGGTTCCGACGCCCTCCTGATCAACTTCAAGTCGCTCGCGCTGACCTTTGTTCCGCAGGAAGGCGAGGTCGTGGTCGCGGTTGAACCGCGCCTGGCCGGATTGCCGCTGCGCAATGCGGTACGCATGGGTAGCGGGCCCTGCGTGGACTTTCGTGCCTATCCGGTCAAGCCGCGGGTTGACGCAACCGGCATTGCGCTCTCCGGCACCTACTCGAGTGCCTGCGGGGTGCGCACCTGGTGGCTGCATCCACACGAGCTGACTCACGTGCAATACGCCGGCGCAGTGCTGCGACAGCTCTGGACCGAGGTGGGCGGCACGCTTGCCGGCGACGTGCGCGATGGCGCTCTGCCGGTCGGCGCTCGGCTGGTGCATGAGGCCGAGTCGGTAAGCCTGGCCGAGGTCGTGCGCGACATCAACAAGTTTTCCAACAATGTCATGGCACGCCAGTTGTTCCTGAGCCTGCCTGTGGAAGTGCTCAAGCTGCCGGGCAGCGCCGACCGGGCCGCGCGCGCCTACCGCGCCTGGCTCATGGAGAAAAAGCTGGGCGGCGAGGAACTGGTCATGGAAAACGGCTCGGGCCTCTCGCGCGTCGAGCGAGTCGCATCCGGTACGCTTTCGCGCATGCTGGTGGCGGCGTACCGCAGTCCGGTAATGCCGGAATTCATGTCGTCGATGCCGCTGGTGGCGTATGACGGTACGATGCGGCGACGCTTGAAGACCCGCGACGTTGCCGGCCAGGCGCACATAAAAACCGGGTCCTTGAACGAGGTGCGCAGCATCGCCGGTTACGTACTCGCGGCTTCCGGGCGCCGTTATGCGGTGGTGTGCGTGGTCAATCACGCCGCGCCGGGCGCCGCCCAGGGGTTGCACGATGCATTGCTGCAATGGGTTTACGCCGAAGGCTGACCCCCCAGCGTTGCTCACACGCGACGAGAGGTCCCGATGTTGCGCTGCAGCGATTGCCCGCCGCGTCCGGGCTGCGCTATAGTTCTCTTCTGGCTGGAAATCGGGTTGCACCACGAAACGAACCGGTGCCCTGTGCAGGACGAAGCCCTCAAGCTTCCTGATTGCGCGGCCGATGTCAGCAGGGTGCGGGTATAGCGGGAGTCGCGAGCATGAAAATTCGGGTGTACGGCTGTTTGCTGGCGGCGTTTGCAATGCCCGCCGCGGCGCAGCTTGCCCCGTCTGCGCCCCCAGCGGCCGGTTTCGGTTCCGGCTTGTCCGGCCCCGTCGCCTCCGGCCTGCCTGTGCATTCCAAGGAAAACCGTCAACAGGCATGGCGTCTGTTGGCGGGCTATCAGTTCACGCCTGCCCTGGGGCTGGAGGCGGCGCTTGGTGATGCGCCACGCAGTCCTGTCACCGGCCTGGGTTTGTCTGCCGGCGGGGACCTGCGCCTGCGTTCCTGGGCTTTGTCGGGGACAGGCCAGTTGCCACTTTCGCAAAGCTGGTCGGTGCTGGGAAAGGTCGGCGTCGGCTCGGCGCGCGGCGACCTGGCCGCGACTTCTTCGCTCCCTGGTGCGTTTGCGACACTGCCTTTGGGCCAGGCACCGCGTTCCGACACGTTTATGGGTCTCGGTCTTGGCTACAACGTGTCGCGCAGTTTCGGTTTGAGGCTCGAGTACGAGAGTTATGGCGGCGGACTGGGACTCAACAACCCGCGCGGCGACAATTGGGCGTTGAGCCTCAAGTACTCTTTCTGAAGGCGCGCCCGCCACGGGATTTCCCCGCGTTGACCGCAACCCGCGGCAAGGGGTATGTTCCGAGCTCCCGATTGACATCCTTTATTTGGAGAACTGCATGATCAGCGAAGCCACCCGCGAACGACTCATGTCGGACGTGAAGAGCCTGATGTCCGACGCCGACGAAATCGTCAAATCAATGGCCAGCGCGACCGGCGAGAAGGCTGCCGAACTCGGCGAGAAGTTGCGCGTGAACCTGCGCAGCGCGCGCGAAAAAATGGGCGACATGCAGGTCGCGGTGACCGACCAGGCCAAGGCTGCCGCACGCGCGACCGACGATTTCGTGCACGAGCGCCCCTGGACGGCTGTCGGCATCGGCGTCGGCATCGGCATCCTGCTCGGGCTCTTGATCAACCGCCGCTGACCGGCAGCATGCTCCCCAGGCGCGGCGGATCGCCTCTTCGAGGCGCGCGCTAAAGGTGCTTCGGAACAGCGATGAGTGAGCAAACAGGTGCTGCCGATGGAGCGCGCCAGGCGCCCGGCGGGCTGCTGCATTCCCTGCGCAGCATCGGGCCGTCGCTGCTTGCGCTCCTGCGCACCCGGCTCGAACTCCTGGGCATCGAAGTCGCAGAGGAGCGCGCGCGTGTTGTCGAGCTGACGCTCCTGGCGCTCGCGGCAGCCTTTTGTGTCGCCCTGGCGCTTCTGATGCTCAACGTACTGGTGCTGGCGTGGTTCTGGGACTCGCATCGCGTTGCCGCGATCCTGGCCCTGATCGTGATCTACGCGATCGCGGGGCTGGTTTGCATCGTGCGGCTCAAGATGCAACTGGCCGCGCGGCGGCCGCTCTTCGAGGCGACCATGACCGAACTCAAGTCTGACCTGGAGGCACTGGCCCGTGCCCGACAGGACTGACGCGCTATCGCGGCGCAAGGAAGAGCTGCGCCTTTTGGCGCGCATCGAGCGCGCTGAATTGGCCATGCACCTGCGCGAAGTAAGACGCTTGAAGCAGCCGGCGCACTTCGCATCGGTCGGTGCTCGCATCTTGAGCGCCTGGCGCAATCCCGGCTGGCTGGGCGCCGCGGCAACCCTCTTGGCAGCGCGAGGCGCGACCGGTTCGAAGTTCCTGATGGTTCTGCGCTATGCCTTCTTCGGCTTTGCCGCCTGGCGTACCTGGCGCCTGTTGCGCGAATACGCTTCGCAACGCCCGCGCTGAGTTGATTTTCGGCCCTGCAGTCCTGGGCTCGAAAACCGGGTCATAGCCCAAGACCACCCATCAGGGCATCGACGCGAGCCTTGACCTCGGCAGGCATGACGATCGGCCGGCCCCATTCCCGGGTCGTCTCCCCGGGCAGCTTGTTGGTCGCGTCCAGGCCCATCTTGCCGCCCAGGCCTGCGACCGGGGAGGCGAAGTCGAGGTAGTCGATGGGCGTGTTTTCGACCAGGGTGGTATCGCGCACCGGGTCCATGCGCGTGGTCAGTGCCCAGATGACTTCCTGCCAGTTGCGGATATCGATGTCGTCGTCGGTGACGATGATGAATTTGGTATACATGAACTGGCGCAGAAAACTCCATACGCCGAACATGACCCGCTTGGCGTGACCTGGATATGCCTTTTTCATGCTCACCACCGCCAGGCGATACGAGCAACCTTCCGGCGGCAGGTAGAAATCGACGATCTCCGGAAACTGGCGTTTCAGAAGCGGCACGAAGACCTCGTTCAACGCGACCCCCAGCATGGCCGGCTCGTCCGGTGGCTTGCCGGTGTACGTCGAGTGATAAAGGGGCTTTTCGCGCATGGTGATGCGCTCGATGGTCAACACCGGAAATGTCTCGACCTCGTTGTAGTAGCCGGTGTGGTCGCCAAAAGGGCCTTCGGAGGCGCGTTCGAAACCCGTTCCCGGCGCAGCGTTGGCGCGGCTTCGCGCATCGGGCCGGATCGCTCCTTCGAGCACGATCTCCGCGGCTGCCGGGATTTGCAGGTCGGAACCCTGGCAGGTGGCAAGCAGGGTGCGCGCACCGCGCAAGAGGCCGGCGAACTGATACTCGCCCAGTGTATCGGGCACCGGCGTCACCGCAGCCAACAGAGTGGCCGGATCACAGCCCAGCACGACAGCAACCGGGAAGGGCTTTCCCGGAAATGTAAGCGCATGCTCTCGAAAATCCTGAGCACCGCCCCGGTGTGCCAGCCAGCGCATGATGACCTGGTTCTTCCCGATCACCTGCTGCCGGTAGATACCAAGGTTTTGGCGCGTCTTGTGCGGGCCACGGGTTACGGTAAGACCCCAGGTGATCAGGGGCCCCGCGTCGCCTGGCCAGCAAGTCTGGATCGGCAGGCGCGACAAATCGATCTCGCCGCCGCTCAAGACCACTTCCTGGCAGGGCGCGGCACCGGTAGTCTTGGGCGCCATGTTGAGGACCTGTTTCAGGATGGGCCACTTTTCCCACGCATCGCGCAGACCCTTGGGTGGTTCCGGCTCTTTCAGGAACGACAGCAGGTTGCCCACTTCGCGCAAGCGCAGGAGCGCCTCCTTTTCGGTGTCGGCGGTGATTCCCATTCCCATGGCAACCCTTTTCACCGAGCCGAAGAGATTGCCCACGACCGGGATGGTGTGCCCGGTCGGGTTCTCGAACATAAGGGCTGGCCCACCGGCGCGCAGTACGCGGTCGCACGCGACGGTCATCTCAAGCTCGGGCGAAACGGGCGCGCTGATGCGGCGCAATTCACCCTGCGCTTCAAGGCCCGCAATGAATTCCCTAAGATCTTGATATTTCAAGTATTTTTCCGTTTGATCGGGATTCGCTCCTGAGTATAGCGCCAAGTCACTGATTTTGCAGAAATATGCCGTTGGAATGAATATAGAGTATTGATTCTAAAGACAAAATGCTTGATTGACCGCAGCAGCCCAAGCAACTACAATTCGGGCTTCAGAAAAGGGGGTTGGCGCTTTTGGCTACCCCCTTTGTCGTGTCTGGAGATTTGTTGATCCGGTCCAACTGGACCGCAATGCAGATCTTCGAACGTTGCCGGTCCGAAGCGTCGGGTCCCGGTGGCGCATCCGGTCTGGCGGAACCTGAGGTTGTGGCGCATGTTGCGCCGCCCTTATCCAGACCCTCGCCTGCGAAGCACAAGTCAGCCTCCGATCATCTGGTCGGGGTCGGCGTGTGCAGAGAAAGGAGGACCAGGAATGACGCAAGAATCCGCCCGCAATATGGGTTGGGCGTTGTGGAATGTGACCAAGGCGGGCCTGATGTTGACGGGCCTTCTGGCGGTGTTCACGTGGCTTTCATCCGGTAGCTTGGGCGTTGCAGGTGGGCTCGGTTCCCTTCGGGGAGCCAGTGCCGGAGCGCCGGATGCTCGTGCCGGAGCGCTCGGGCCGGGCTCGGAGATATTCGAGGCCATGCGCCCGGAAAGCATCAAGGCGGGAACCGCCGCCTTGGCTGACGGCAATGGCGGGCGCGAAGCTTCCGGGAACGAACATTTGCGTGTTGCCGATTACCTGGCACGCAAGTATCGCGTGGCGGTCGACAGTACGCGCAGCATCGTGGCTTCTGCCTACGTTAGCGCACGTGACCTGGGCGTCGATCCGGCGCTGGTGCTGGCAGTCATGGGCATCGAGTCGCGCATGAATCCGTTTGCCGCCTCGCCGATGGGAGCGGTAGGTTTGATGCAGATCATTCCCCGCTTTCATGCCGACAAACTGGAGGACATGGGCGGCATCGAGGCAGCCCTGGATCCGGCCGCCAACATTCGTGTCGGTACCATGATTCTCAAGGACTACTTGCGGCGCTTCGGCGGCCTGGAAGCGGGCCTCAAGGCCTATTCAGGCGCGACCGGTGACGACTTCGGCTATGCCGCCAAGGTGATGGCCGAACGGGATCGCATCAAGGCTGTGGCAAGTGGGGACAAGGTCGCACCGGCAGCAGTGCCGGTGCGGACGCCTGCACCGCCGCCGGCCAGCGAGCGGATTGCCCCGGACACGGTGCCGGAGCCGACGGTCAGCCGCGGCTGCGAGCCTCAGAATCCGCTGGCCTGTCCGTCCTTGCGCGAGTCCGACGCGGCTACGTAGCCGACAAAGCGCCCCGCTTCCTCCAGGCGCCAGATGAACTGCCCCGAGCCAAAGTCCATATAGGGGTCGTTGAGGGTCTCGATGGCATGGCCGCGACGCTTGAGGTCGGCCAGCCCCTCGGGCGCCATGGTGACCTCGGAATTCACGTTCATGCCTCCGGCCACGCGCCAGCGCGGTGCGTCGCAGGCCGCCTGCGGGTTCTGGTCGTGGTCGAGCATGCGGATCAGGGTCTGGATATGGCCCTGCGGCTGCATGTTGCCCCCCATCACGCCGAAGCTCATGACCGGCTTGCCCGCGCGGGTGAGAAAGGCCGGGATGATGGTGTGGAACGGGCGCTTCCTCGGACCCACTTCATTGGGGTGGCCGGGCGTGGTCACGAAACCGGCGCCGCGATTCTGCAGACTGATGCCGCCGGGCGCCACCAGCCCCGAGCCGAAGCCCATGAAGTTGGACTGGATGAAGCTGACCATCATGCCGTCGGCGTCGGCGGTCGTGAGGTAGATGGTGCCGCCGCGATCCGGCGTGCCGGCCTTGAAATCGGTCGCGCGCGCAGGATCGATCAGCTTCGCGCGCCCGGCCAGATAGCCGCGATCGAGCAGGTGTTCGGGGCGCACGCGCTGCATGCTGTCCAGGTCGGACACGTAGGAGTTGATGTCGGCGAAGGCCAGCTTCATCGCCTCGATCTGCAGGTGCAGCCCCGCCGGGCTGTCGGGCCCGAGAGCCTTCAAGTCAAAGTTTTCCAGAATGCCCAGCGCCATCAGCGCGGCGATGCCCTGGCCGTTGGGCGGCAATTCGTGCAGCGTGTGGCCACGGTAGTCAAGCGAGAGCGGTGTCTGCCACTCGCAGGTGTGCTCCGCCAGGTCCCGCTCGGTCATGACCCCGCCGCTGGCTGCCGAATGGCGCGCGATGGCGGCGGCGATTTCACCGCGATAAAACGCCTCGCCCTTGCTCACCGCGATCTTCTCCAGCGTCGCAGCCGCGCCCTTCAGGACGAACAGCTCGCCGATGTGTGGCGTGCGTCCGCGCGGCAGGAAATGGTCGGCGAAGCCGGGCTGGCCCTTGAGGATGGGCTCCATGGCGCGCCATTTCTGGTGCACGATAGGGCTGACGAGATAGCCGTCCGAGGCGTAGCGGATCGCGAACTCGAAGAGGTCGGCAAAGGGCAGCTTGCCGAATCTGTCAGACAAGGCGCGCCAGGCCGATACCGCGCCCGGCACGGTGACTGAATTGGCCCCACGCTCGGGTTTGGGCCCCAGGTTGGCGAAATACCCGGGTGTCCAGCCTTGCGGTGAGCGGCCCGAGGCATTCAGTCCGTGCAGCGCCTGCCCGTCCCAAAGAATGCAGAACGCATCCGACCCCAGGCCGTTGGAAATCGGCTCGACAATCGTAAGGGTGATCGCCGTGGCCAACGCGGCGTCCAGGGCATTGCCGCCACGTCGCAGTGCATCCATGCCGGCGGCAACGGCCAGGGGTTGCGAGGTCGCGACGACGTTCTTCGCGAAGACGGGAATGCGTTTGGTCGCATAGGGAAACGACCAGTCGAAGTGTGAGGTCATTCGGGCTTGATCCCGGCGCGCTTGATCACGGCGGCGTACTTGAGGGTATCGCGCTCGATCACTCGCGCGAATTGCTCTGGCGTCCCGCCGACAGGCTCGGCGCCCAAGGCGGCGAATCTGTCGCGCAGCTCGGCAGATGCGATCGCCTTGTTGATCTCTGCGTTGAGGCGCTGCGCGATCGAAGGCGCGATGCCGGCGGGTGCGAAGACACCGAAATAGGTGTTGGACTCGAAACCCTTCAAGCCGGCCTCGTCCATGGTCGGGATGTCCGGCACCAGCGGCGAGCGCTTCAATTGGGAAACGCCGAACGCCTTGACCTTGCCGCCCTTGACGTGCGGCAGCGCGGAGGCAATGCTGTCGAACATGAACGCGACCTGTCCGGCGATCAGGTCGGGAATGGCGAGAGCCGTGCCGCGATAGGGAATGTGGACCACAAAGGTGCCGGTGGCCATCTTGAACATCTCGCCGGTCATGTGCACGATCGTGCCGTTGCCAGAAGAGCTGAAATTGAGCCGGCCCGGGTTGGCGCGCAGGTGCGCGATCAGTTCCTTGAGACTGGCCACCGGCAGGAGCGGGGAAGCGATCAGGATGTTGGTGGCGTCGGCCACGTGGCTGATCGGCGCGAAGTCCCTCTTTACATCGTAGGGCGTCTTCGGGTTCAGGGCCGGACCGATCGAATGGGTCGACACCGTCGCCATCTGGATGGTGTAGCCGTCGGCTGGTGACTTGGCTGTCAATTCGGTGCCGATGCCACCGCCCGCGCCCGGCCGGTTGTCGATGACCACCGACTGGCCCAGTTGCTCGGAGAGCTTCTGCGCCAGTACGCGACCGAGGATGTCGGTGGCGCCGCCGGGCGGGAAGGGAATGATCATGCGCACCGGCTTGCCCGGATACGACTGTGCCGCGGCAGATGCCGACGCAAAGGCACATGCCGCGATGCACAGGTACTTAAGCAGTTTCACAGGCTTCATTGGCACAGATCTCGAATCGGGGGGCGGGCTAAAAAAAACGGGGCGCGCTCCTGAGGATGCGCGCCCCGTGGGCAGGCAGCACGGCGACTAGCCCGCCGGTTCCTCGTGGAAGGTCTCTTCACGCTTCTTGGAGATGTTGGGCAGCGAGATGATGACGATCATGAGCACCGCGATGCCCAGCATGGTCGCCGACAGCGGTCGGGTCAGGAACACGGTCGGATCGCCGCGCGAGAGCAGCATGGCGCGGCGCAGGTTCTCCTCCATCATCGGTCCGAGGATGAAGCCCAGCAGCAATGGAGCCGCTTCGCAGCCGAGGCGCACGAACACCATGCCGAGCACACCGAAGAGCACCGTGATGAGCACGTCGAAGGAGTTGTTGTTGACCGAGAACACGCCGATGCAGCAGAACATCAGAATGGCCGGGTAGAGGATGCGGTACGGCACTTTCAACAACTGCACCCACATGCCGATCAGCGGCAGGTTCAGGATCACCAGCATCAGGTTGCCCAGCCACATCGAGGCGATCATGCCCCAGAAGAGCTGCGGGTTCGAGGTCATGACCTGCGGACCCGGCTGGATGTTGTGGATGGTCATCGCCCCGACCATCAGCGCCATGACGGCGTTGGGCGGGATACCCAGGGTGAGCAGCGGGATGAAGGAGGTCTGCGCGCCGGCGTTGTTGGCCGACTCGGGTCCGGCAACACCGCGGATGTTGCCCTGACCAAACGGTGGGTCGGGATTCTTGGCGATTTTCTTCTCGACCGTGTATGACGCGAAGGCCGCCAGCAACGCGCCGCCGCCAGGCAGGATGCCCAGGAGCGAGCCGATGCCGGTGCCGCGCACAATGGCAGGCAGCGCTTCCTTGAAGTCTGCCCACGAGATCAGGAGCCCCTCGACCTTGTTTGTGAAGGTCTCGCGGTGCTCCTTCATGTCGACATTGACGATGATCTCGGCGAAGCCGAAGACGCCCATCGCCACCGAAATGAAGCCGATGCCATCGGACAACTCCGGGATGCCGAAGGCAAAGCGCGACACGCCGGTATTGACGTCGGTGCCGACCAGCCCCAGGAGCAGGCCCAGGAGGATCATCGCAATCGCCTTGATGAGACTGCCCGAAGCCAGCACCACCGCACCGATCAGGCCCAGCACCATGAGCGAGAAGTACTCGGCTGGGCCGAACTTGAACGCCAGCTCGGCCAGCGGCGCGGCAAAAGCCGCCAGGATCAGGGTGCCGAAGCAGCCGGCGATGAATGAGCCCAATGCCGCTACCGAAAGCGCCTTGCCCGCGCGCCCTCGTCGTGCCATCTGGTAGCCGTCGAGCATGGTCACGACCGAACTCGATTCGCCCGGCAGGTTGACCAAAATCGCAGTGGTGGAGCCGCCGTATTGCGCGCCGTAATAGATGCCGGCCAGCATGATGAGCGCGGCGATCGGCGGCAGCGCGTAGGTCGCCGGCAACAACATGGCGATGGTGGCGATCGGTCCGATGCCCGGCAAGACGCCGATCAGCGTGCCCAAGAGGCAGCCGATGAAGCAGTAGATCAGGTTTTGAAACGTAAAGGCAACGGAAAAGCCGATGCCCAGGTTGGTCATCAATACATTGAATGCATCCATGGTCTCGCTCCGCCTACTTCTTCTTCACGGCCGGGGTGAAGGAACGCTGCAGTTCCTCCATGTCGGGCCAGGTGGGCATCTGCAGTTTCAGGCCGTAGACGAAGATCCCGACCGCGGCAGCCGACAGCAGGACGATGCTGGCTACCACTTCAACGGTGCGTCGCTCGTGGCTGGCCATTGCTGCGATGATGACAAGAATCGTCACGCACACCACCAGCCCCAGGCCCTTGAGCATCAGCCCGAACACCGTGACCGCCCCCAGAATCAGGCCCAGAGAGCGCATGCCGACAAAGAACGCGAACACGCAGCCGGCGATGGTGCCAATGGCCAGGGAGGCGTTCGGACTCGCACCCAGCCAGCCGGCCGCCAGCGAAAACCCCATCATCGCCAGAAAGATGTACATGGGCGTCATCAGGCCGGGCTTCTGCGTCCCCTGCGTCTTGCCCAGCGACTTGAGGAGAACGATCAGCCCCAGAATGGCCAACAGCACTCCCAGGTAGTAGGGGAAGTACCCCGGGCCCATGCGCGCGCCCGTGCCCATGCTGTATGACTTGGATAACCAGGCGGCCAGCCCACCGAAGATCATGAACATGATCCCGGCGTAAAAGTCTTGGTAATTCTTGATCTTCATGACTCTGTTGTCCCCTCAAAATGCAAGAAATAGGCTATGCGCGCTTAACGTCGCTGATGGTGAAACTCGCCTGTGGCCGGCGATTGGACGGCGAATCATACTGGCTTTCACAACCGAATACAGGATATTGGTCAAGTAACCGATGTTGCGTCGCGACAAGGGTGGCGTGTGAGTTTGATGACTCAATCGATGCGCGCGCCCGAGAGCTTGACGATGCGCGCGTACTTGGCAGCTTCACGGGCGATGAACTCGGCAAACTGTGCTGGCGTGTTGCCGCCGGGTTCTGCGCCCATGCGCGCCAAGCGCTCGCGGATTTCCGTGCTCGCCAGCGCCTTGACCGCGTCCCCGTGCAGGCGGTCCAGGGCATCCTTCGGAATGCCGGCCGGCGCCATGATCCCGAACCAGGTATCGAGGTCAAAGCCCTTTAAGCGCGCATCGGATTCAGCCATGGTCGGCAGCTCCGGGGCGAAAGACACGCGCTTGGCGGTTGTCACCGCCAGGGCCCGCACCTTGCCCGCCTTGATCTGCGCCGCGGCATTGGCGTAGTTGTCGAACATCAGGTCGGTCTGCCCGGACATCAGCGCCAGGAGCGCGGGGTTGCCGCCGGAATAGGGAATGTGGACGATGAAGGTGCCGGTCATCTGCTTCATCAGTTCACCCGCCAGGTGCCCGGTACTGCCGTTGGAGCCCGAGCCGAAATTGAGCCTGCCGGGATTCTTCCTGGCGTGGTCGATCAGGTCTTTCGGATTCCGGAAGTCGGACTGCGGCGGCACGATCAGCACGTTGGGGGTGGATGCGACGAGTGTGATCGGCTGGAAATCGCGCGCCGCGTCATAGGGCATCCTGGGGTAAAGGGCCGGGTTGGTCGCGTGCGTGGCGACCGCGCCCATGACGATGGTGTATCCGTCCGGCGCGCTCTTGGCGACAAAGTCCGCGCCGACGTTGCCGCCCGCGCCCGGACGATTTTCGACCAATACCGGCTGGCCGAGCGTGTCCTTCATCTTGTCAGCCAGGGCGCGCGCCACCTGATCGAGCGAGCCGCCGGGTGGATACGGCACCACAAAGCGAACCGGCCTGGCCGGAAAGGATTGAGCGGTGGCCACGCCGGCGCACAAGGCCAGTCCTGCCAGACACAGGAACCATGCAAGGCGGCTGCGCGCCGCTCCTGATTTCTTCATCGATTTCATGTATTCAAAGTGATTGCATCAGGACTGAGCTTGTTCGCCGCGACCGCGTCCGCCGCGGCCCGGCTTGCCGCCGTGTCTCGAACCTCAGTGCAGGTGCCGCTTGCCGCCGCCGTGGCCGCTGCCCCCGCCCGAGGGCAGTTCAAAACGGGTCAGCTTCTGGCCCTGCGCGATGGACAGGAGGCGCTTGGCAAACAGGCGGTTGACTGCGTCGACGACCTCGACCATCTCGCCGCGGTCAAAGTGGCGTTCCATCAGGCGAGTGACGTCCTCGAGCATGAACTGGCGCTGGGTCTCGTGGATCGCCTCGGGGGTGGGGCCAACGAAGATCAGGCCGAATTCATCGCGCCCCTCGTCGTCGTCGTTGTCGTAGTAGCTGACCTCGATGCCCGCGCCTTCGCTGGACAGGTCGCACAAGCCTGCGCAGGCCTCGTCGAGCGCGTTCTGGAAATCGGCATTGCCCTCGACAGTCCAGCACACCGCGAGAACATGTTTCTGCGCGTCGTACTCGAAGCCGGGTTCCTCGTCGAACAGGCTCGGCGCCTCGGCGAGCGAGGTCGCGCCGGCGTAGCGCCACAGCGGCTTGACCGCGGCCTCGATCTGTTTCATCGTCGTGCCAGGCTTGATCGGCACTTCGCCGTGCACGTGGATCTCGTATTGCGCGTAATCGCGGCTCATGGCACTGCCTCTACAGGATGCGATTCGCGCGCAGGCGCGCGATCTCTTGATCGTCGTAGTTTAACCATCTCAGCACCTCGTCGGTATGCTGGCCCAGGAGCGGCGGTGGCGCCTTGTATTCGATCGGGGTGTCCGAGTAGCGGATCGGGTTGCCGACCATCGGTACGCTGCCGGCGCTGGGGTGTGGCAGGTCGAAGCGCAGCCCGCGCGCCACCACCTGCGGGTCGGCGAAGGCATCGGCCAGCGAATTGATCGGCCCGCAGGGCACGCCGACA
>JBJXGS010000057.1:0-9579 GCA_046160545.1 Burkholderiales bacterium | reverse complement strand
ACCGGGAACACTCTGATGCAAGACGTCTGCTCGCCCCGTAGTCGCCGGGCGAGGACTCATGAATGGTCAATGCGCGCCAGTGCGGGTAGTACGTGTCGATAGCCACCATCAAGGCCCGCTCACGCGGGATGCTGCCGCAGTGGGAACATCGAAACTGATCTCTGAGCTTGGCGCCGCGGGCAACGAAATGGACGTTCTGATTGCAGGTCGGACAATGCCCCGAGCTCTTGAGGGCGGGTTTGATCGACTTGGTGAGCCGCTTCAGGAATTCCACTGGCGTGTCCTCGATGATCGTACATCCGGCCTGCGCGCGACCTTGCCCGGTCGCAGCGGCGATGATTCTCAGCCGATTATGATCTGATCGGCATGGGTCACGGCAAGCTTGAATCGTCGGGGCGGGCAGCATGGTTCAAGCCATTCAGGCACACGGCGATGACAGGCGTCTTCGCAGCGCGGCGGCGGCGGTGCGCGCGTGCTTTAGGACCGGAGCGCATGCCGGAGGATCCGCCGACGGATAGTCCGAATGACCCACCCCGGGCACGCGGCCCACCGGTACGCGTGTCATCCAGGACCCCTAATTTCCTCAGGCGTGACGCTTCGGCATCCCGCCGTGGCATCGTTCGACTTCAGGGGAATCCATGAAAAAGCAGCTTCTTGCGGGCCTTCTGGCCGCCGCGGCGTTCAGCAGCGCACACGCCTTGACCACCGGCGACATCGCCTTCACCTCGTTTAACGCCGACGAGGATGGCTTCGCGATCGTCGCCTTCACCAACATCGCCGCCAACACGACCATCTACTTCCGCGACGATAGCTGGAACGGAGCGGCGTTTGGCGCCACCGAGGGGGTCTACACGTGGAACTCCGGCACCTCGGTGATCAATGCGGGAACCGTCGTGCGCTTCTCGGCTGTGGATGCTGCCGGCCGCAGTGCGAGTTTCGGGTCGATCGCGTGGTCGGGCGCCAATGTCGGACTCAGTGCGACCAGCGAGACGATTTACGCCTTCACCGGTGTTGATGCCAACACGCCTGCGAGCTTTCTGACTGCCGTTTCCACCGAAGGCGCCGCGACGGTCACAGTCGCAGGACTTGCCAACGGCGTCAACGCGGTGGTTCTGACCGCGTCGACCGACTACGCCGAATACACCGGCACGCGCAGCGGCGAATTGAGCTTCGGCGCCTATCGGCCGATGGTCAACAACCCCGGCAACTGGAACATTCTGGTCGGTGGGGCGCAGCAGGCTCAGATACCGAACACCACGGCCTTCACGATCTCTCCGATTCCTGAGCCCGAGACCTGGGGCATGTTGCTGGCCGGCCTGGGTCTCCTTGGCGCCGTGGCGCGTCGCCGCGGCTGACATCGGCGAACGCGCGGCAGCCGTTTCGGCCGCCGCGCGCTGAGGTCATGATGTTGCGTCTTCTGCGCACCGCGGCTGCAGTTCTGGTCGCTTGGCTTACTTTCATGGCCGGCCTTGCCACGGCCAGCCCTTCGGGCCTGGTCATCAGCCAGGTCTACGGCGGTGGCGGCAACTCCGGCGCGACGCTGCGCCACGACTTCGTCGAACTCTTCAACGCCGGGACTGCGGCGGTGAACATCGGCGGATGGAGCCTTCAGTACGCCTCGGCCACCGGCAGCGCCTGGGGATCGAACGTCTTTGCGCTGCCAGCGGCGACCGTCCAGCCCGGGCAGTACTTCCTGGTGCAACTGGCCGCCGGCAGCGGCGGTACGCAGAACCTGCCTGCGCCTGACGCCACTGGTGCGCTGGCACTGGGTGCCACCGCGGGCAAGGTCGCGCTGGTCACGAGTACGACGGCCTTGAGCGGCGCCAACCCCGCGCCGGGTAGCTACGAAGACCTGGTCGGCTACGGCGCCTCGGCCAACGGCAGCGAGACCGCGCCCACCGCCTCGCTTTCCAACACCACGGCCGCGCTGCGCCGTGCCGCCGGCTGTACCGATGCCAACAACAACGGTGCGGACTTCGACGTGGGCGCGCCCGCTCCGCGCAATTCCGCGAGTCCGCTCGCGCCCTGCGGCGCGGTCGTGGCGAGCTGTCCGGCCTTTGCCACCGTGTCCGGCATCGCAGGGTCCTCGACCATGACCGCGAACGATGCGGACGCGCTGGTCAACGCCGTCGCCTTCGAGGGGGCGCCGCCGGCGGGTATCTTGCTGGGCAGCCTGGTTCCGGCCGCAGTCGTCGGCGCCAGCGCGCGCGTGCGCGTCGAGGCGGCGGCATCCCTGGCGGTCGGGTCGCATGCTTTCAGCCTGCGCTTCACATCCAGCGACGGCCAGTCGGCTGTCTGTGCGAGCAGTGTCGCGGTCGGCGCGCCGCCGGCGGTGCTGACACCCACCTTCACGATCCAGGGCAGCGGCGCGGCCAGCCCGATGGTCGGCCAGGCGGTGGTCACGCGCGGCGTAGTCACCGGTGTCTTTGCGGGGCTGCGGGGCTTCTTCTTCCAGGACGAGACCGGCGACGGCGACGCATTCACCTCCGATGCAATCTTCGTCTTCACCGGTGTCCAGGCGATCACCGTCGAGGCCGGGGAACGTGTCCAGGTGGCCGGCTCGGTGGGCGAGTACTCGGGCGCCCCGGGGCAACTGACGCTCACGCAGATCAGCAGCCCGACCGGCATTGCCAAACTCGGCCTGGGGAGCATCGCGCCCACGCCCGTCAGCCTGCCGGAGGCAACCGACGGAGATCTGGAGCGCTACGAGGGCATGCTCATCAGCATCGCGCAGCCGCTCATCGTCGCGCAGAACTTCTTCCAGGGCCGCTATGGCCAGGTCACGCTCGCAGCCGGCAGCCGGCCGATCAAGCCGACCAACCTGTTCCGCCCCGGCACGCCGGAGGCGGTCTCGCTGGCGGATGCGAACGCACGCGCGCGCCTGGTGCTCGACGACGGGCGCGCCTCGGAGTTTCTTTTCGCGCCGGTCGAAAATCCGAATCCCGTTCCCTACATCGGCGCCGGCAACACCCTGCGCGCCGGCGACACCGTCGCGGGACTGACCGGCATCCTCGACAGCGGGCGCATCACCAGCGCGAGCGGGTCGGAGGCGATCGTGGACGTGAAGCTGCACCCGACGGTGACGCCGGTGTTCACGCGTGTCAACCAGCGCCCGGCCATCCCGCCTGTGGTCGGTGGTACGCATTCGGTCGCCTCGTTCAATGTCCTCAACTTCTTCACCACCTTCGGCGATGGCAACACCGCCGCCGGCGGCAGCGGCCAGGGTTGCCTGCCCTCCGGCACGACCTCCGACTGCCGCGGCGCGGACAACCTTGGCGAATACCAGCGCCAGCGCGACAAGATCGTGCGCGCGATCGACGCGCTCAACGCCGATGTCGTCGGCCTCATGGAACTGCAGCGCGATGGCGGGACCGCGCTTGCAACCCTCATTGCCGCGCTCAACGCCCACGCCGGTTCGAACAAGTACGCTGCCGTGCCCGATCCGCCCACCGGCGTCGGCACCGACGCGATCCGCCAGGCGCTGATCTACCAACCGGCACGCCTGTCCCTCATCGGCGCCGCCGCCGGTGACACCGCCGCGATCCACAATCGCCCGCCGATCGCACAGACCTTCCAGGCCGGCAACGGCGCGCGCTTCACCGTGGTCGTCAACCACTTCAAGTCCAAGAACTGCGACGGCGCCACGGGTGCGGACGTCGACCAGGGCGACGGGCAGGGCTGTTTCAATGATCGCCGGCGCCAGCAGGCGGCCGCGCTCGCGGCCTTTGTCACGTCCCTTGCAAGCTCAAGCGGCGACCCCGACGTGCTGGTGGTCGGTGACCTCAACGCCTACGCGCTGGAGGATCCGGTCTTCGATCTGACGCAGGCAGGCCTGATCGACCAGCTCAGGCGCTTCCATGCCGGCGGCACCTGGTCCTATGTGTTCGACGGCGAGGCGGGCTCCCTCGACCACGCTCTGGCCACGCCGACCCTGTCGGCGCAGATCGCCGGCGCCGCGCACTGGGCCATCAACGCCGATGAGCCCGCGGTGATCGACTACAACACCGAGTTCAAGCCGCAGGACCTCTACAGCGCGACGCCGTACCGCTCGTCCGATCATGATCCGGTACTGATCGGTCTGGTGTTGAGCGCGGCGCCCAACCAGCAGGTCATCACGTTCGCGACGCTGGCCGACAAGCGCGTGGATGAGAGTCCCGTCGTCGTCTCCGCTGCCGCCACCTCGGGTCTGGCGGTGGTATTCACTTCGCTTACTCCGTCCGTGTGCGGCGTGGCGGCGAACAGCGTGACCCTCATCGCCGCGGGGACCTGCACCATCGCGGCCGACCAGCCGGGCGACGCGACCTGGGCGCCTGCGCCGCGCGTTGCGCGCAGCTTTGCCGTGAGTGAGGGCCAGTCGCAGGTGATCGACTTCGCACCTGTCGCCGATCGCAATTTGGGCAGCACGCCGTTTGCGGTCGCGCCGGAGGCAAGTTCCGGCTTGCCGGTCGCGCTCGCGAGCCAGACGCCGTCGGTCTGCACGGTTGCCGGACTGACAGTGAGCGTGGTCGCTACAGGCACCTGCACCCTCGTCGCGAGCCAGGCGGGCAACGCGCAGTGGCTCCCCGCGCCACCGGTCATGCGCAGCTTCAGCGTGCTCGAACCCGGGGCAGGCGCTGGCAGCGACGCCGACATTCCTCTGCCGGTCTGGGCGCTGGCGCTGCTCGGTGCCGGGCTGGCGGGGGCGTTGCGACGCCGTACCCGCGCCGCATCATGAAGCGTGGCATCGGCTGGCGCATCGCCGCGTTCGCGGCCCTGTTTTTCGCGGTGCAGGCCTGGTACGGTGCCTCCGCCGGCGGGGTGGTCGAGCGGTTTGTCATCCACGACCTCACGGTCAGACCTGCGGCGTGGCTGATCGGCATGCTCGATCCGGCCGCGGGTGTCACGGCCGATGGCGCCAGCCTCAAGTCGCCGCGCGGCGGCCTCAATGTACTCAACGGCTGCGAGGGCACCGATGTGGCCTTTCTTCTGGCCAGCGCCATGCTGGTCGCGCCGCTCGCATGGCGCGCCCGCCTGGCCGGGGTGGCGGCTGCGCTCGCGCTGACCCTGGCGCTCAATCAGGTGCGCGTGCTGGCGCTGTTTTACGCGCTGCGCGCCGACCGAGCCTGGTTCGACACCCTGCACGGCTTCGTCGGACCGCTCGTCCTGGTGGCGGTCGCGGCGGGCTTTTTCGCGTTCTGGCTGCGCGCGTTCGCGCCCGCGCGGCGTCCCCCTGTTTCAGCAGTCCACTGATGGAGTCCGTCATGCGTTGTGCACGCCCCTTTACCGGCATCCTTGCCGCCACTGCGCTTATCCTGTTGTCCGGTGGCCCCTTCGCGGCGGCCTTCGCGCAGTCCACAGGCTGGGACGAGAACGTGCAGGGTGATCTCTCCAACGACCGCTTTGCGCCGACCCGCATCGTGCTGGGCCTGGGCGCGCCGGGCGTCAACGGACTGACCGGCAACAACATCGTCACCGGTCGCACCGGCCGGGCAGGTTCGGTGATCGACCGTGACTACTTCACCGCCGTGGTTCCGGCCGGACTCGTGCTCACCGAAGTGCGCCTGGGCAACCAGGCAACCGTCGGCGGCAATGGATCCTTCCTGGGCATGGCTTTCGGGGCTGTCATGCCGGTGGCGCCGGATGCCGCGAACGCCGTCGGGCTGGCCGGGGCGCTGGTGTACGGCACGGCGATGCGCGGCACAGACATCCTCGACGACCTCGGCGCCGGCTGGAACGGCGCGAGCGGCTTTGCGCGCCCGCTTGGCGCCGGCGAATACACCTTCTGGGTGCAGGAGACCGCCCCCGGCTCCTTCACGCACCGTTTCAACCTGGTCGTCTCGCCAGTACCCGCGCCGACGGCAGTCTGGCTTTTCCTGGCTGGTTTGCCGCTCCTGGGCTGGGCACGCGCGCGTGCGCTGAGCGCATCTGTCACACAAGCTTGATCTAACCGTAGCGCAGGTGTCACAACGCGCGCCTATGCTGCGCCAGCAAGGAGGAACCATGAACATGAAGCCCATGAACCTGAATCCGGCAGCCAGCGACAAACACCACCGCACGCCCTGGGGGCGCTTTCGCGCCGAACTGGCCGTGCAACGCTGGGACGACCATCGCTACTATCACCACAGCCGGATCAACCAGTCCTTGCACCTGGTGAGTGCGCTGTCATTCCTCACTGCGTACCTGGTCCTGTTCCTGGATCCTGTCATTTCGGCATGGATCGCCTGGATGGTCGCCATGACCAGCCGCCAGGCCGGGCATTTCTTTTTCGAGCCCAAGGGCTACGACCATATCAACCAGGCGACCCACGAGCACAAGGAAGAGATCAAGGTCGGCTACAACCTGCGGCGCAAGGTCGTGCTGCTGTCGGTCTGGGCGCTGGCGCCTGCGGTGCTGGCCATCGATGCCACGCTCTTCGGCCTGATCGAGCCCGACCCCGGGTTGGTCGGCTACCTGCGCGACGTCGGCCTCATGTGGCTGGCGCTGGGCGTGGCGGGACTCCTCATCCGCACCGTGCACCTGTTCTTCCTGCGCGATGTCATGACCGGCCTGGTCTGGTGCGCCAAGATACTCACCGACCCGTTCCACGACGTCAAGCTCTACTACCGTGCGCCGCTCCACCTCCTGCGCGGCGAGTGGATCGACCCGCAGCACGCGCGCCGGCACGGTTGAAGCGCGCGATCGCCGGTCGCGGCGGGTTGCACGCCACGCGGGCAGGGCGGCCGCGTCGGTCGCTGCTCGTGGCCTCAGGCGCGGCCGGGCAGCAGCTGAACCAGGAGTTCCTTCATGATGCGTCGCTTGATGGTGCGGTTGGTCGCCATCGGCGGCGACCACCACCACTGATCGGCCTGCATGGCGCGGCAGGCGGCCACGAAGCGGTTGGCCACGACGGCAAAGTCGCAGTCGGTGTAGTCGAAGCTGAACACCAGGCGGCCGCTGCCGACCCAGGACAGGGCCAGCCCCGCGGCGCGCAGGTAGTACTGCAGCATCCAGTTGTAGCGCGAAGGCCGGGTGTAGCAGACCGTCCAGATGGTCGAGAGGTTGGCGACCCGCACCGGAAGGTCTTCCGCCTCGAGGCGCGCGTTGAGCGCGGCCGCGCGGCCATCCCACAGGGCGTCGAGGCCGTCGTACCTGGCCTGCAGCTGCGGGGTCTCGAGCGCCTTGAGGAATTCGTGCATGGCGCCCATGACGTGCGGGTGCGCATTGAAGGTGCCGCGTGCGAAGCAGATGTCGGCGGGGCGCTCCTCGCGATAGCGCTTCATCCAGCGTGCCTGGCCGCACACCACGCCCACCGGCAGGCCGCCCCCCAGGGTCTTGCCGTAGGTGGCCATGTCGGCGGCGACGCCGAAGTATTCCTGGGCGCCGCGCGGCGCCAGGCGAAAGCCGACGAACACCTCGTCCATGATCAGCGCGATGCCGCGCTCGCTGCACACCGCGCGCAGGCGCCTGAGCCACTCGGTGTAGGCCGCGCGGTCGAAGCCGGCGCGACGGCTGCTGTCGACAAGCGACGAGTCTCCCGGGGCGTTCGCGTTGGGATGCAGGGCCTGCAACGGATTGACCAGCACGCAGGCGATGTCGCGGCGCCGCGCCAGCACCTTGAGCGAGCGCTCGTCCATGTCGCGCAGGGTGTAGGTTTCGCGCGCCGTCTGCGGATTGCCGACCCCGGGCTGCACATCGCCCCACCAGCCATGGTAGGCGCCGCAAAAGCGCACGACGTGGGTGCGACCGGTGTGATAGCGCGCCAGGCGCACCGCCTGCATGACAGCCTCCGTGCCCGACATGTGGAACGAGACTTCGTCCAGCCCGGAGATCTCGAGGAGTCGCTGCACGTTGTAGGCGACCACCGGATGGTAGGCGCCGAGAGTGACGCCGAGCGCGGCGACGCGCGCCGCGCCGCGCGCCATGCAGTCCTTGTAGAAGTCGTGACCGAACACATTGACTCCGTAGGAGCCGGTCAGGTCGAAGAAGTCGTTGCCGTCCATGTCGGTCAGGTGCACGCCGTCGGTCGCGGCGATGAAGGCCGGGGTGCGCAGGTGTTCGCGCACCAGCGCGCTGAACTGGAACGGCACCCGGTAGGCACGGGTGAAGGCGAGATCGGAGATCGCGTCATCGACCAGCGCGCCGTGCGCCAGGCCTCTGCGATAGCGCTCCCTGAAGAGATCCGCCAGGCGATAAAAGCCGGCGCGGCGCTGTGCGGCGACCTCCGCGGTCGCTTCGTCGCAGGCGAAGAAGGTCGCCTCGTCGTAGCTGATGCCCGGCAGCAGGCGCGCGACGCGGCGCGCCATGCGCGCGTGGCCGGTCAGCGAGGGATGCTTGGCGCGCGACAGTTCGAGGCGGGCCTGCGCGCGCGGCCACGCGGTGGCGAGCGCGGCGGCGCTGAGCCCGTAGAGGGCAAGTGTCGAGGTGGCGATGTCCATGGATCGACTTCTTACCCCTCACCTTTGACAGGATCATGAATCCGCGCACCTTCTTCGCACGACTGGCGGCGATCGAGCCGCTCAACTTCGCGGTGACCAACTTTTTTTTCCGCCACGCGCTGACCCGGGCCATGGCGGGCTTCTCGCGCATCGAGCACCCATGGGTACGCGATGCCTCGATCGCCGTGTGGCGTGCCGCCTGCGATGTGGACCTGAGCGATGCCGCCCAGGACAACTTCGCCAGCCTGCACGCTGCCTTCACGCGCACTTTGCGGCCAGGGGCGCGTCCCTTCGTGGACAGCCCCGGCGTCCTGGCCAGCCCCTGCGACGGCATCGTCGGCGGCTGCGGGTCGATTGGCGCCGGCACGCTGATACAGGCCAAGGGGCGCCAGTACGAACTCGCCGACCTGTTGTGCGACCCCGGGCTCGCCGACGGGCTGCGGGGCGGCGCCTACGTGACCTTGCGCCTGACGGCCGGCATGTACCACCGTTTCCACGCGCCGGACGACCTGCGCGTGCGCCGGGTCGTGCATGTCCCCGGCGACGTGTGGAACGTCAATCCGCCGACGCTTGCGCGCATCGACCGGGTCTACTGCCGCAACGAGCGCGCGGTGATCGAGGCGCAGCTGGCGGATGGGGAGCGGCTGGCGCTGGTCGCGGTCGCGGCGGTGCTGGTCTCGGGCATCCGGTTGCGCTTCGCGGACCTGGAGCGCGCCGCGCAGACACTCTGGCCGCGCGCGATTCCGGTCGATGCGCGACTGTCGCGTGGCGACGAAATGGGCTGGTTCGAACATGGCTCGACCATCATTGTCGCCGCGCCGCGTGGCTGGGAGCTATGCGACGCGGTCGCCTCGGGCTGGCGCGTGCGTGCCGGTTCGCCGCTCTTGCGGCGGACGACTTGAATCAGGCGGCAGCCAGCACGCCGCTCGCGGCGAGAATGGATTCGGACGTTTCCAGGACAAAAGGCGGATCAGCTCCCAGCGCCTGCCAGGCCCTTGCTTCCTGCATCAGCGAGTAGGCCGCGAGGGGATTGGCAGACAGCCAAGGCTCCGGCAGGTCGATTTTCAGGCGTCTGCCATCAAGTCGCAGTACCAGGGGCGGTTGCTCCACCTCACGGCGGCCGCGGTGCATCAGTGCGGCCAGACGCAGGCAGGCCATCGACAGCCACAGCTCGCGCGGCGCGGCT